>DAHUXF010000394.1 GCA_027307295.1 Acidobacteriaceae bacterium | reverse complement strand
TGAACTGCCCGAAATCGAGGAGCTTACTCTGCCGCCGGAGATTGCGCGGCAAGCCAAAGCGCTGCCGCCTCTGTTTGCGTCGGGCGAAGTAAAGACGGTCATGATTCGCGGGCCCCAGCACAACGGACGCAGAACGTTGATGAGCGCGCTGGCCGCCCGGCTGGGCCGCACCGTGCTGGAAGTGAATGGTCCCACCAAATCTGATGATGAGCGCTGGAGAATTTTAGGACCTCTGGCGACGCTTCTTCACGCAATGCTGGTGATTGTCCTTGAGCCTTCGCCCGGAGAAACCATTGTGCTGCCGGAGTTTGATGGGTTCTCCGGTCCGGTAGGACTGGTGCTGGATAAGCAGGGCGGCGTCAGCGGCCCCCCTGTGGAGCGCGCCTTTACCATGGCGCTGAAGATGCCTGATGTGGAGACGCGGCGGCTGCATTGGCAGCAAGCCCTGAATGTTGGTCATGACCAGCAACTTGACACCATCAGTGAGCGCTTCCGGCTGACCAGCGGCAATATCCGGCGTACAGCCCGGCTGGCGTTTTCTTATGCTGCCGTTGAAGACCGCAAGCAGGTGAGCGTGGCGGATGTTCAGCAGGCCAGCCGCGCCTTAAGCCGGCAGACATTGGAAACGCTGGCCCGGCGCGTAAAGGCGTGTGGCGGATGGGATGAGCTCGCCGTCAGCGGCCAAACGCTCTCTGAGCTTTATAACCTGGAGAGCCGCTGCCGTCATCGTGAGCGCCTGCATGAATGGAGCAGCGCTTCTCTCAATGCTGACCGCAATCCAGGCGTGCGTACCTTGTTTTCCGGGCCAAGCGGCACTGGAAAGACCCTGGCGGCACAACTGCTGGCCGCTGAGCTGCAGATGGACCTCTATCGCCTTGACCTTTCAGCGGTAGTGAACAAATACATTGGCGAAACGGAAAAGAACCTCGATCAGGTATTCGCGCGGGCGGAAGAGCTTGACGTGGTTCTTCTGCTGGACGAAGGCGATGCGCTACTCACGCAGCGCACCAATGTGCACACTTCCAACGACCGCTATGCCAACCTTGAAACCAATTACCTGTTGCAGCGATTGGAATCGTTTGAAGGGATCCTGATCGTCACTACCAACGCTGTAGACCGCATTGATAATGCCTTTCAGCGCCGCATGGATGTAGTGGTCGATTTCCGTCCGCCGGAAGCCGGAGAGCGCTGGAACATATGGCAGATGCACCTGCCTGCCGGCCAGGAGATTGACGCGGCCACGCTCTCTGAAATCGCTGGACGCTGCGTGATGACAGGAGGTCAGATCCGCAATGCCACGTTGCATGCTTCCGTGCTGGCCCTGCAAGAAGGCGGAACCATGAAGTCGGCGCATCTGGAGTCGGCGGTGCATCGTGAGTATCGAAAGCTTGGCGCGGTCTGCCCCTTGCGCCGCTCCGCGCCCCTGGCCATGGTTGGCCAATAGGTAGCCATGGCGACTGCCGCGCGCACATTTGTACCGGTTTCGCAGCCCGTCCCGCCGCCTCGAAGTCCAGTCCCCATCCCACCTCCGCGCTCAACCAGAACGCAGGCTGCGGTTTCACGAAGGCTTGCTCCCGCGGTGCGAATGAGCACAGCGGCAACTTCCACAGCAAACGCGCCGATAACAGTGGCAAGCAGACCAGCTTCCGGCCAGCCGATGGCGCCTGCCGTGCAGATGGCGATTGAAGATAGCTTGCAGGCAGACATGCAGGGCGTCCGCGTACACTCAGATTCGCGCGCGCATGAGGCCGCTGCAAGCCTTTCGGCGCGGGCATTTGCTCATGGCAACAATATTGTTCTTGGCCGGGGTGAAAGTCCCACGGACCTGGTGCTGATGGCCCATGAAGCCGCGCACGTAGTGCAGCAGCAGAGTTCGCCTACTATCCAACGCTACACGCCCGGAGGCGGTGATTCTTACGAACATGAGGCCCATCAGGCTTCAGCAGCCGTGGTGCGGGGTGAAACGTTCCAGGTGCAGCAGCGCACACAGCCGCGCGCACAGCGCCTGGGCCTGAGCGACATCCGTGACTATATTGCGGACAAAGCCAACGTCATTCCCGGTTTCCGCATGTTCACCATTATCCTGGGTGTAAATCCCATCAACAATACCCCGGTAGAGCGCAACGCCGCGAACGTGTTGCGGGCCATTATCGAATTCATTCCTTTCGGGGGACTGATCACGCAGGCACTGGATAATTACGGCGTCTTTGACAAGGTCGGCACATGGGTTGATCAACAGATCAGCTCGCTGGGCATGGTGGGGTCCGCCATCATTGATGCCGTTACGCAATTCATCCATTCTTTGGGCGCAAGAGACTTTCTGCATCCCGGCGATACATGGGACCGCGCCAAGCTGATCTTTACCGGACCCATTGACCAGCTCATCAGCTTTGCTGAAGGGTTATACGACGGAATCGTCGAGTTCATCAAAGATGCGATTCTGAAACCGCTGGCTGCGCTGGCCGAAGGCACGCCTGGATGGGCGCTGTTGACCGCTGTTCTGGGCAAGAATCCTATCACCGGCGAAAAAGTGACGCCGACCGCTGAAAACCTGATCGGTCCATTCATGACCCTGATCGGCCAGCAAGAGATCTGGGAGAACATGAAGAAGGCCAACGCCGTGGCTCGCGCCTTTGCCTGGTTTAAGGGCGCGTTAAGCGGCTTACTGAGCTTTGTCGAACAGATCCCGGACTTATTCATCAGCACGCTCAAGTCGCTTGAGATCATGGATATCGTGGTCCTGCCCATGGCTTTCATCAAAGTGGGCAAGGCATTCGGGGGCTTCCTGGCCACCTTCACACAATGGGCCCTTGATCAGGGCAGTGACCTGCGGAAGATCATTTTTGCAGTAGTTGCGCCGGGCGCCATGCCGTACCTGCAAAAAGTAGGCGCGGCGTTCAATAAACTCCTCAAAGACCCCATCAGCTTGGTGGGATATCTGGTGAAGGCCGGCAAGCTCGGCTTCCAGAACTTTGCCAGCAATATTGGAACCCATCTGAAGAAGGCGTTTCTCGAATGGCTCACCGGATCGCTGCCCGGCGTCTACATTCCCAAGGCGCTCAACCTCAAGGAATTTGCCCTACTGGCCCTGTCAGTGCTTGGCATCACATGGGCCAACATTCGCCAGAAGCTGGTCAAAGCCACCAGTGAAAACATCGTCAAGGGGCTAGAGACCGGCTTCGCCATCGTAAAGAAACTGGTGACGGAAGGGCCTGCGGCAGCCTGGGAAGAGATAAAGAACCAGCTCACCAATCTGAAGGACATGGTGATGGAAGGCATCATGAGCTTCATCATCGAGACGGTGGTGAAGAAGGCCATCGCCAAGGTAGTCAGCCTGTTGGTGCCGGGCGGCGCGTTCATTCAAGCCATTATCTC
>DAHUXF010000393.1 GCA_027307295.1 Acidobacteriaceae bacterium | reverse complement strand
CCATTGCCGCGTCGGTTACGTTTGCCAGCCTGCCCGCGATCGAGCCGCTTGCTTTTAACCTTCGCCCGGAGCTTAAGGCGGATAATCAGCATGTCCTGATACCCCTGGTGAATGCAATGTCGTCCCTTCCGGGCACGGTGCAATTGAACGTGGCATTTGTCGATCCGTTGGTGAGCAGCATTGAGTTTTCAATCACGAATGATTTTGTAACCGAACCTGTGCTGACGATTGTGCAGAACCAGATAGCGGCCCAGCTACCCAGCGCGGACTGAGCGCGTAGTGTCCTGGAACCGATATGCATGGTTTTAGCGGCCGACAAGCGGGCTGTGCAAAGCAAGGTAGCGAGCTTGCTTCGGCCCGAAAACCACACTTTCGTTGACCGGCAAAAAGCGGGCGCAAATGCTCAAAATTGCTTTCGGCTAGGCGGGTGGTGAGCGCGGCTGGATTCGAACCAGCGACCCACGCCTTAAAAGGGCGTTGCTCTACCAACTGAGCTACGCGCCCACACTCTTATTAATCTAACACAGGCCCAGCGAAGCGGCCCTCTCGTGGACCCTGATAGGACGTCTGTGATTGTTGACGCGGGCAGGCCACCAAGACACGGATCGGGTAGGAGGCGGGGTCACCCCCGCCGTCCTCCCACACCACCGGACGTGCGGTTCCGCATCCGGCGGTTCATGAAGTACGCTGGAAGCGCCACCGGAGATCCAGCAGCGAAACCAGCCCCATGTGGTCAAACCGGGCTTTGGGATAGGCTTGGTTCATATGGGACGCGTCACCGTTCCACCACGGGCCGTGCCCGTTGCGAGCCGATTGCCACGCCCGTGCTTCGTCGATCCCGCTTTGCCTCAGGTTCTGTGCCCGTCGAGCAGCACGTTTCCAATGCCGCCATAACAGCGACCGCAGTTTATGTCTGATCCAGCCGTCGAGTTCCTCCAGCACACCTTTGACTTCGATGAGCCGGAAGTATGCCATCCAACCCCGCAACAGCGGGTTGAGTTGCTCGATCACCCGTTTCAGATTTTGGCCCCGGCCTGCCTTCAGCTTCTTGCGGACTTTATCCGCGAAACGCTTGCGGCTTGGCTCGGCTACCTTCAGCTTCGGTTTCTGGTGGCTCGTCATGCTGTAACCCAGAAACTTCCGCTGCCACGGCCTTGCCACTGCGCTCTTGCCTGCGTTCACCCTGAGCTTCAGTCTTTCCTCCAGAAACTCGGTGATCGCCGCCATCACCCGTTCGCCTGCCGCTCGACTGCCTACGTAGATATTGCAGTCATCGGCATAACGGCAGAAGTGATGTCCTCGGCGTTCCAACTCGCGGTCCAGATCGGTGAGCAGGATGTTGGAGAGCAACGGCGAGAGCGGTCCGCCTTGTGGCGTGCCCTCCTCGCGTGCACGGACCACCCCGCCTTCCATCATTCCCGCGCTCAGGTAGCGTCGGATCAGCTTGAGCACCCGCTTGTCCTTCACCTTCCACGCCACTCGCGCCATCAAGATGTCGTGGTTGACGCGGTCGAAGAACTTCTCTAAATCCATGTCTACGACCCAGCGCTTTCCTTCCGCAACGTAGCTCCGTGCCGCTTCCACGGCTTGGTGCGCGTTGCGTCCGGGGCGAAAGCCATAGCTGGATTCAGAGAACTCGGGCTCGTACAGCGGTTGCAGTACCTGATGTAGCGCCTGTTGGATGAGTCGGTCCAGCACCGTCGGGATGCCCAGGCTTCGTACACCGCCTTGCGGCTTCGGTATTTCCACCTTGCGCACCGCCGCCGGCATGTACCTCCCTGCCAACAGCGCTTCCCGGATGGTTTTCCAGTGTGCCTGCAGCCAGGGCTTCAACTCGGCGGTCGTGAGTCCATCGACTCCCGGCGCACCCTCGTTTTTCACCACTCGCTCGTAGGCGCACAACATGTTGCTGCGTTCCGCTACGGCTTCCATCAGCCGCAGTGCTTCCGGTTTCGTTTGCTCACCAGCCGTCGTCCCAGCCTCCGCACCCCCGTCCGTCCCCGGCAGGTTCTGCCTGCCTTCTCCGTTGCGGGCCGCACTTGCGCGCGCTTCTGCTTCCTTGGCTGTCATCGAGTTTCTGGTGTCCTACTTCCGGTCTTTCATGTTCGGCCCTTCATCCTGGTAAGCCAGGACTACTATGGCCTCTGCTGACTTCTGCATCGCCCTCTTAAGCACCTTTCGATGCTCGTTGCTCATGGCAGCTATGCAGATCTCCCCGGGTATGACGCACTCACCGTCACGCTTATGCCCGTCGGATCTACGTCGCAGTGTCCCGTGCAAGAACTGGGCTTCACAGAGATTTGCCTGCTCACCCCACTGCGCCGCCTCTATCCGCTTCCTGTTCGTCGGGCCAGCGCTTTGCCTTCAGCTTCCTTCAGATTCCACCTCACGGTGGACACCCTTGCCGTTCAGCTAACACTTCCCCTTGCCGGGTGTGTAGAGGACTTTCACCTCCAAGTGAGTGCGCCCTGCCGGGCGCACCAATAAAAAAGCAGCTCCGAAGAGCTGCTTTTTCTGCTTTCTTTGTGCAAGGCCTAGAAGCGGATTTGCGGTCCAACCGTGGCGCGGAAGTTATTGCGAGTGCCCTGATTCAGGAACATGATTTCGTCTCCGGCTTCCACGCGGAACCCCAGCCAGCCGTGATTAAACTCAATCCCGCCGCCCGGATAGAAGACAGCATTCGTGTCGCCGTCAACAATATTGTTGATCTGGTTGTTGATGGCGCCTGCCGTAACCGGTCCGCCGACCCCGAAATTCACAAAGCCGCCTTTGAGCAATCCAAAGATGCGCACAGGGCCGGTGGTCTGGATCTTTAGACCACCCAGGCCGTGCAGCATGCGCAGGTTAGAGCGGACGGTTGTGGTAATGATTCCGGTGTTGATGGTTTGCGTTTTGTTGCGTTCAAAGTCATACGCCATCTCGCCTTCCAGCACAACGTGCCGCCGGATATTGAAGCCCACGCGGGCGCCGACGCCGAACATGTTCAGGTCAGCAGGTTGCAGCCGCGTAAAGTCTAAATACACTCCGAGATTGCCGTGGTTTTTGTCGTCCTTGCTCTGGGCCGAGCCTGTTGGCGCAAAGGCCGCAAAGCAAAGCACCAAAGCACATAAGATTGCGAAACGTTTCATGTTCTTACCTTCTCCTGATTTAAGTTTGCCTAGCTCCAACGGTGCCGGAGAACAATCGCTTTTGGGAACAGAAAAGCCGCAGCACGTTCGGATTCAATTCATTACGATGCCCCTGCTCTGGCTAAGGTGGGCTGCTTTCTTTAACAGTTCTGTAACCCAGAGAGCGGCAACTTTTCACACAAGCACAGTTTACATGGCCTTAATTCCCGCATTAAACTCGAAAGCGTCAACTATGCTATCACCCCGGCCCTGAC
>DAHUXF010000392.1 GCA_027307295.1 Acidobacteriaceae bacterium | reverse complement strand
AAGAGCGCCAAAATGTATCCGGGCACGCGGGGAACGTATTTTTTAAATACCAGGATCACCACCAGGGCAAAAACGGCCAGGGCGGTCTCATCGTAAGAAATGGTGCGGAAGTTCCGTACCACCGCTTCCATCCGGCCCAGAAAATCTCCAGGGACATGCTCAATCTTCAATCCAAAAAAATCTTTCAGCTGTGTGCTGGCGATAATGACGGCGATTCCATTGGTGAATCCCACCACCACGGGCCGGGGTATGTATTTAACGGCCGAGCCAAGCCCGGTGACGCCAAGAAAAATCAGAAATACACCGGCGATGCCCGTGCACATGAAAAGACCGTCAATGCCATATTTGGCAACGATCCCTGCAACCACCACCACAAATGCGCCGGTGGGCCCGCCGATCTGCACACGTGATCCTCCCAGTGCAGAAATCAAAAATCCGGCAATCACCGCGCAATAAAGCCCGGCCTGGGGTGGAACGCCGGACGCAATCGCGAAGGCCATGGCCAGAGGCAGAGCAACCAGGCCAACCGTGACGCCTGCGATGAGATCGGCAACAAACTTTTGTCTGGAATAATCCCGCAGGCACAAAACGGATTTGGGCATCCACTTAGTGCTCATAGCAATCCCAGGTGGCCGCAAAATGGTCAATACGCGCCAACAATAACATGATTGTTTTCAGTGTAGCGCAATCTGGCACGGCATGTGGCTATAGAAAAGCTTGCTGCCCGGCACCAAAGGACGCGCACCTGCGTGAATTAATTTACGAGAGCCAATGCTAGCTGACGGGCTGCTTCTGCCATGAGGGAGAAATTTCGCGCAGCCGCCCTACCGTCTCCGGTATGACCTGAGCGGCAAAATCAATATCTTCCTGCGTTGTCTGTTTTCCCAGACTTACGCGTATGCTGGCGCGGGCGCGCTGGTGCGGAAGCCCCATGGACAGCAAAACGTGCGAAGGTTCAATCGCTCCGGAAGAGCATGCCGCACCGCTGGACACAGCAAGACCTTTGAGATCAAGGGCAATCACCAGCGCTTCCCCTTCCACATGATCAAACCATAGGTTGGTGGTGTTTGGAACGCGCGGCGCGCCCAGCCCATTCACGCCCACATCTTCCATAGCTTCCAGAACAGATGCCTGCAGGCGGTCGCGCATGGCCGACATCTCTGCCGGACCGCCGCTCTCCAGCCAATGCTTTGCGATTTCCGCCGCTTTACCCAGACCGACAATGCCGGGCAGGTTCTCCGTGCCGGCGCGACGCTGGCGCTCATGGCTGCCGCCATAAATCTGTGGCTGAATCAGCGTGCCTTTTTTGATGTAAAGAACGCCGGTGCCTTGTGGCGCGTGTATCTTGTGTCCGGAAATGGAAAGCGCATCGCAGGCAATCTTCTGTACGTCGATAGGTACTTTGCCCGCAGCCTGCACGGCGTCCGTGTGAAAGAAAACGTCAGCTTCTTTGGCAATCTGGCCGATCTCTTCCATCGGTTGGACCACTCCGGTCTCATTATTGGCCATCATGATGCTGATCAGCCGTGTTTCCGGACGCACGGCCTTGCGCACGTCATCGGGATCAATCTCTCCACGGCTGTTGACCGGCACAAACGTCACCTCGCAGCCTGTTTGCTCCAGCCGTTTGCATGAATTCATGACTGCGCTGTGCTCAATGGTGGAGGTAATTACGTGGTCGCCCCGCTGCACCAGGCCAAAGATTCCCAGATTGTCCGCCTCAGTCCCGCCGCTGGTGAAGACAATTTCCGCCGGACGCGCATTCAACAGCGCCGCCACTGCCGCGCGCGCTTTTTCCACTGCCGCGCGCGCATGCTGCCCAAAATGATGGATGGAAGAAGCGTTTCCGAATCGCTCCAGATAAAACGGACGCATGGCCTCAAACACCTCAGGCAAGACCGGCGTGGTGGCGTTGTTATCAAGGTACACTCGGCGCATGACTTTATTTTACGCTTTCCGCCAGCGTCCAGCAGGGATGCGCGCCAATGAAGCCTTCTGGCACTTCAAGAATTTCCTAAGGACTATCCACGTTGCGTTTTTTTGCATCTCATCTGCGCTGCAAAAGTTTCAGCCCTTGAACATCCTCTCCGGTGAGGGGATGCTCAAGGGCTGAATGCTGATGGCTGATGCTTGCCAGCTAGCGCTGCTCCATTTTCTTAGCGCTGCTCCATCGCCACATATTTGTTCGGGTATGCAGGGCCAATGTAGTCGGCGCGGGGACGAATGAGCCGGTTGTCATCCAGTTGTTCAATCACGTGGGCTGCCCATCCGCTGATGCGCGAGACCGCAAAGATCGGAGTGAACAGGTCCACATCCAGGCCAAGCGTGGTGTAGGTGGAAGCAGAATAGAAGTCCACGTTGGCATTCAATTTCTTTTCGGCCTTGATGTACTGCTCAATCCTGGCCGAAAGCTCATACCACTTTGGATTGGCGGAGCGGCCCAGGTCGCGCGACATCTGCCGCAGGTGCGTGGCGCGGGGATCCTCTGTGTGATACACGCGATGGCCAAAGCCGGAGATTTTTTTCTTTTCCGCGAACATCTTCTTCACATACTCCACGGGGTCCATGCCTGTCTTATCAATCTCAAACAGCATACGCATGACCGCTTCGTTCGCGCCGCCGTGCAGCGGGCCCTTTAACGCGCCAATAGCGCTGGTGATGGCCGAATGCATGTCAGAAAGGGTAGCGGCAGTCACGCGAGCGGCAAACGTTGAGGCATTCAACTCATGGTCGGCATGCAGGATCAGCGCTACATCCAGCGCTTTTTCCGCTGTGGCTGAAGGCTTCTGGCCGTTGAGCTGCAAAAGGAAATTGGCGGCGTGAGAAAGCGTTGGATCAGGATCCACAATGTTTTTGCCTTTACGGATCCGGTCAAACCCGGCCACAATCATGCCAATCTGCGAAGTGAGACGGATGGCCTTGCGCACATTGGAATCATGGTCCACCTTCTCGGCTTCAGTGTCGTAAAAAGACAAGGCGGAAACCGTGGTGCGCAGCACCTCCATCGGCGTTGCCGTTTTGGGAATGCTCCGCATCATGTCATAGATGGCGGGATGGATTTTGCGCTCCGCGCCCAGCTTCTGCTTCAGGTCAGCCAGTTCCGCCTTTTTGGGCAGACGGCCAAACCACAGCAGGTAGCAGGTTTCCTCAAAATTCGATTTTTCCGCAAGTTCATGGATGTCAATGCCACGATAGGCAAGCACCCCGGCATCTCCATCGATGTAGCAAACCCCGGAACTTGCCGCAACTACGCCTTCAAGACCTTTAGTAAGTGTGCTGGTAGACATGGTTTTCCTAGCGTTGATTTCTGGCTTCTCCAGTGCTGGGAAGCGGATATGTGCGTAACGTTTCTTTATACTCCAAATTCTTCAGAGTTTCCAATCCCCCGCGCGAAGAAAGATGAAGAAAAGCC
>DAHUXF010000391.1 GCA_027307295.1 Acidobacteriaceae bacterium | reverse complement strand
ACAGGACGGCTCTCCTCCACCAATCCAAACCTGCAAAACATTCCTATACGGACTGAATTGGGGCGAGAGATTCGCGCTGCCTTTATCGCGGAGCCGGGTCACGTGCTGCTCTCAGCAGACTATTCACAGATTGAGCTGCGTCTGCTGGCCCACTTCTCTGAAGACCCGTTGCTTGTGGAAGCTTTCCGCCGTGGCGATGACATTCATGCGCTCACCGCATCGCAGGTGTTTGGCGTGCCGCCCATGCTGATTGATGCCGAACATCGCCGGAGGGCCAAGGCAGTGAATTTTGGCATTGTCTACGGGCTCTCACCCTTTGGGCTTTCGCAGCAGTTGGGGATAGAACAGCGGGAAGCGAAAAAGTTTATTGACGCCTATTTTGAAAAGTATGCCGGCGTGCGCCGGTATATTGACCGCGTGCTGGAAGAGACGCGCCACCATCAGAGTGTGAAGACACTGTTTGGGCGGTCGCGTCCCATTCCTGATATCAACAGCAAAAATGCCAACATGCGCGGCTTTGCCGAGCGCACCGCCGTGAACACGCCGCTCCAGGGCACCGCGGCTGACCTGATCAAGCTGGCCATGATCCACATTGACCATGAGCTAAGCGCGCGCAGGTTGAAGTCGCGCATGCTGTTGCAGGTGCATGACGAACTGCTGTTTGAAGTGCCGCAGGGTGAGATTGAGACCATGCGCACGCTGGTCCGTGAAAAGATGGAAAGCGTGCATACGCTGCTGGTCCCGCTGCTGGTGGAGATGGGCGTGGGGCTGAACTGGCGTGACGTGGAATGATGACTACCGGGGTTGCTGAATAGGAAAGTTCTACCAAATGGAAGCTGATCAGCGGCCAGCTGCTTAAATCACGCTGCAAGTTTTTCTTCCTTCGTGTTCCTTCGCGGCCTTTGTGGTTCAGCTAACCAGCGCGTCCGCGTTCAATCACTTCTTTCAACCGGCGCCGGTTGCGTATGCGATTAATGTGCCAGGCGCGCACATAAGGGCGGGCGAAAACGGAGTAGACAAACTTCAGCAGAGAAAATGCAATGAGCGGCAGGCAGATGACGACAAAGAGATATGCCAGAAGATAAACAATTGCAAGTATCGGGCCCACGCCGGAGCGAAGATCGGACACCAGCACCGGCAAAAACGCGGCCATGGCCAGCAAAATAAGGACCAAACGCGTGATCCTCCGCGCCCATCGCCGGGTGATCACCATTCACGTATGGCCTGCTGGGCTGCCGGTTCCAATCGCTGAATCCAGGGCGGCGGCAATGCGATTTGCCAATTCATCCACGGTTTGCTGTGTTTCGGCTTCCACCATCACGCGGGCCAGGGATTCAGTGCCGGAATAACGGACATTCACGCGCCCATTGCCATTCAGTTGCTGCTCCGCCCGCCTGATCTCAGCCATGACCGCAGGAAGCTGTTCCAAAGGACGCTTCTCTTGAACCCGCACGTTCTTGATGGTCTGGGGAAAAACTTTCATCCCGGACACCAGTTGCGCCAACGGACGGCTCCCGGCAGCCACCACGGCCAGTACGCGCATGGCGGTAAGCAGGCCATCGCCGGTTGTAGCTTCGCGGGCAAGAATGATGTGGCCGGATTGCTCGCCGCCCAGGACAGCCCCCGTCTTCTTCATCTCGTCCAGCACGTACTTATCACCCACGGGTGCGCGCAACATCTTGATCTGGGATTCGCGGAACGCGATCTCCAGGCCCATGTTCGACATGGTTGTGGCTACCACCGTGGCGTTGGCCAGCTCGCCACGGCCTTTAAGTTCGCGCGCCAGCAGCAGCATGATGGCGTCGCCATTGACCACGCGGCCATTGCTGTCGGCAAAGAGCGCGCGGTCAGCATCGCCGTCAAAGCAGATTCCCAGGTCGGCTTTCCGCGCCACAACCTCCTGCGCCACAATTTCAGGATGCAGCGCGCCGCATTGTTCATTGATATTGCGTCCATTCGGCGTGCAGTGCGTAAACTCCACACGGGCGCCGGTGCGGGTAAAAATGTCCGGAGCTACAGGGCTCGCCGCTCCATTCGCGCAGTCAATAACAATTTTGAGCCGCTCCGCGCCGGGGATGGCCCGCGCCAGCCATTTGAGATAGTCCTGACGCAGCCCGGCATCGCCAGGAAGCGATGAGCCGGCAGGAACAACGTGCTCCTGTGATGCATTTTCCTGGAGCAACAAAAAGATTTCCGTTTCGATCTCCAGTTCTATCTCGTCCGGCAGCTTGTAGCCGTCACCGCCAAAAACCTTGATGCCATTGTCCTGCCAGGGATTATGCGAGGCGGAAATCACTACGCCTGCTGAAAATTTGTGCGTGTGCGTGAGATAGGCAATCGCCGGTGTAGGCACAACGCCCGCGCTGGCGGTCTCTACGCCGGAGTCGCGCAGCCCGGCAATCAGCGTGTCTGCCATCCAGGCGCTTGACTCGCGCGTATCCTGTCCAATCAGCACGCGCCGGGGCCCTGCGGGAAGGTGATCGCCCAGCGCTCGCCCAACAGCATAGACCGTGTTCTTATCCAGTGGATACTGACCGGCCACGCCGCGAATTCCATCGGTGCCAAAAAGTTTCCTCAAATCCGCTCCGTGTCTTTTGTTTTTACCATAGAGGACGCACACGGCGCAGAAACTGGGCCGAATTCTCATGGTGCGCGCTATAAGCGTGATCACTCAGGCTGGCTGTATTTTACTTCTGCCGTAAAGCTGCCATGGGCCAGGCGTGCTGAAACCTGCTCTCCGGGTGCAACCTGCGCTGCGTTTTTGACCAGCGCGCCGCTGGAGTCGAAGACCAGGGCATAACCGCGCTCAAGAATTTTGACCGGGCTGAGAGCTTCCAGTTGTGCTGTTAACCTCTCAGTTTGCGCGCGCTTTTCCGCCAGGCGCGAGCCAAAGGCATAGGTCACCGCCTCCACGCCGGCGTGGAGCCTGGTCCGCACCACCGCCAACGATCGCCGAAAATCAAAATGATTGATGCGGGATGCCGCGATATCGAGACGCCGGTGAGAGTCATGAAGCAGCGCCTTATAGTTGGCGGCAAGCCGGTAAGCCATTTCGTCCAACCGCTGTGCGCGCCGGACCAGGACATCCTGTATGCGTGCAAACGCGCCGTGTTGCGCCAGTTCCTGCAGATGGTTGCGCGCCATAAGCAGCCGGTAACGCGTAGCCCGGTCCAGGCGCTGGTGCAGATGGGCCAAGTGCTCGCTCAGGCGGTGCTTGGACTCGATGACCAGCTCAGCGGCAGCGGAGGGAGTGGGCGCGCGCAGGTCAGAGACGAAATCGGCAATCGTGAAATCCGTCTCATGGCCTACCGCTGAAATCACCGGAAGCGACGATGCGGCGATGCGCCGCGCCAGACCCTCATCATTGAACGCTGCCAGGTCCTCAATGGAGCCGCCTCCGCGGGCAATGATG
>DAHUXF010000390.1 GCA_027307295.1 Acidobacteriaceae bacterium | reverse complement strand
GACCGGCGAGGTTGTGGTGCCTCACACTGTTCTGGCCTAAAACTGCCGGACACAGCGAAAGCTCAAATCGGCGGATAGATCACGCTCTGTAAATAAATAAAATTCCACGAAAGGAAAATCATGGTCTACAACACCGAGCTGTCTGTCAAAAATGACATCCAAATCGAGCCGCTCTCTGACGCGGTGCTGGAGCAATATCCTGATGCGTTTCCTCTTGGCTCTTGCTCCTTCGTAGCATGTTCCCCCTGTCCGCCCGATACACAGTAATTGACCGGCAGAGGGCAATGCTCAAATCAGGTTAAGGGTTAGGCGTTTATCCGTGGTGGACATCTAACGCATGCTGGCCGCAGGCCAAACTCAAATCAGTACAAATCAAAAAAGAAATGACCCTGTCTAACACTTCCCAACAACCCGAACGAAGTCCTCAAGAAAAGCAGGATGACGTTCAGATCGAACCGCTATCCGACCAGGAGCTTGAAAATGTTTCCGGTGGCTGCGTAGGCGGCGGTTCGTGCTCTGCATACGCTTGTTCAGGCGAGGTGTAAATGCCCTGACAAGCGGGCGGTGGCGCACCGCTAGGCCGACAATTATTGGAAGGCAAACGACATCACAGGTCGCACCATTCTCGGCCAAGGTGCATGAGCAGCGCGGCGACCAACCCGAATTCAGAGGAAGATTTCAGGCTTGATCGGCAAGCAACTATAGGATTCGTCCCGTTGCGCCGAAGCCGTCATGATGTTTATCGATATCTCCCCTCTCCATCAGGATTTTAAAAGATTAGGCGTTTACCTGTGGTAGGCGTCTAAGGCAGTGCCGGCCGCAAGGCCAGCTCAAATCAGCACAAATCAGAAAGGAAATGATCATGTCTAACACTCCCAACAAGCCGAACGCAGTCCCCGAAAAAAAACAGGATGACGTTCAGATTGACCCCCTCTCCGACCAGTCGCTTGAAGATGTTTCCGGTGGCTGCCCAATCGCCTCGTGCTCGGCCAACGTTTGCTCCGGCGAATTGGCATAACAGCAAATCCACCTGGCACGCACGCCCCTCAATTGAACCTGACCGTATTCAACGCTCCTCTGAGACCAGCTTCACTAGCTCAAAGAACCCGTTGCTCTGGTGCTGTTAGCGCTGGCCTCAGAGGGGATGCTTTCGCAACCGAACATTGCTGCACAACAAGAACAATTCAGAAAAATACAGAAAGGAGACAACAACATGGCTGAAACACCAAATCACTCGAATGCAGTCCCCAAGAAGCAGGATGAT
This sequence comes from Acidobacteriaceae bacterium, assembly GCA_027307295.1. Taxonomy (GTDB): domain Bacteria; phylum Acidobacteriota; class Terriglobia; order Terriglobales; family Acidobacteriaceae; genus Angelobacter. Next base: position 2,163 of record DAHUXF010000390.1, on the reverse strand, counting down.
GTCCAGATCGAGCCACTTTCCGATCAGGCACTGGAAGACGTGTCCGGTGGCTTTCTATCGCCGTGCCCAGTCGCGTCATGCTCCGCCAACGTTTGCTCAGGCTGATGCAACTGTCGCCGCTGTGTGCTTGTCTGGGACAAGCAGCTTGCCTGCTTGTCCCAGGCCTTTTTTGCCCGCGTCGCAGGTCGGCGTGGCATCCATTTTTTTACGATACTCATGCAAGCCTGGCTTCCAATCACCACTGAGTTCATTGCGGGCAAAAGTTCCCTTCCGGGCCAGGCTGAGGTATGGAAAACTTGAAATATGACTGGCTCCATTTTGCTGAGCGCTCTGGTGAAGCCGGCAGGGCCTGGGCTGTTGCCTACCGCCGCCACCTCGATAAGGTGGAACTCAGCGAGCGAGCGCTGGTGCTTTTGCGCACAGGCAAGATTGCAGAAGGCGGAAAAATGCTGCAGGAACTGGCGGGCCAACTGACGAATGCGCGCGGCGAGAGCGAGTCCGTCCGCGCTGTGCTGGACCGCTGGTTTTACGGCGTGGCCGGCTATCACTCTTATTGTCTCGGAAGGTTCGACGAGGCGCGCGAGTCTATGGACCTGGCCCATACAGCGGTAAAAAGCGCAATCAGCCAGGACGGCTGCCTGATGATGCTTGCGGTCCATTGCCAGGAATTCTGCCTTCACCAGGCGCGAATCGCCCGCAATCAACGCCGTTGGCCGGAGATGCACGCATGCATCGAACGCGCGCAGGGAATGGTACTGGACCGCGTTCCGCTGTGCGAGAAAAACAATCAGCAGAAAATCTGGTTTTCGACCTTCCGCAAGTTTTTTGCATCCATGGCGCCCTTGACGCCGGAGGAATCCAGCGTAGCCGCCAAGCTCTTGGACCGGGAAAAAAGAACGCGGCTGTTTGACCAGTTTGTACGCCGCCTGTTGCGATTCCAGGAAATCGGCATCGAGTATCCGTGAGATCAATGAGCTGCTGGCTCAACCAGAAAGCTTAGACTGGCGATTAAATATGGGAGATGTACTGATTGAGTTTATCGCCCACACAGGCGAAGCCGGAATCGCATGGGTGCAGCAGTATCAGCGCTACTGTCATCTGGTGGGCCTGCTCAACAGCGCAGTGCCGCTTCTTCGTTCGCAAAAGTCACAGGAAGCGGGCAAGATACTTGAAAGAGTGGCCCGCGTCCTGGAGGCTGAAGAGATTCCGGACTCAATCCGGGCCGTCATTGACCAGAACTACTACAAGGTGCAGGGACTCTACTCTTACCGTTATGGCGATTTTGCCGGCGCCAGCCAATCCATGCAGATGGCCCACCACGCGGTGGCGCGGGCCATTGCGAACTGTGCGTTCCTGGTTCCATGTGCATTGCAGTGTCCGGAACTGTGTTTGAACCAGGCCCGCGTGGCGCGGAACCAGCATCACTGGGAAGAAATGCACGGTTACATCAACCACCTGCGTGACATGCTCGCGGACCGGGCGCCTCTCTGCAAAAGTTCGGGCGGCCCCGCCGTTTTCTATTCGACGCTACGGGAGCTCTTTTTTTCGATTCGGACGCCGAGCAATCCCACCTTCGAAGAACTATGCCCGCTCATGGATGCGGAGACAAGAATGCCCTTCTATGACCGCATTATCCGCCTCTTTTTTCGCTTTGAATCGTCGGCCATAGATTACTCCGCCCTGGACTGCCAGGACGCATTCGCAGCTTTATGAGTTACATTGGAGCCAACATCTACTACTGGGGCATGCAGGAGCAGCGGCGGCTTCTGCGCCAGGGCCTGAGTTTGTGGGCCCGTGAAGCGCGCGACCGGGGACTCGTGCAGCATCTCTGGTATTGCCCTTTTGATGTTCGCAGTCCGCATGTATTCGCTCTTTTCAGGGCCGGAGAGGGTAGGCACAACGATATAAAAACGTTTTTGCAGAAATGGCCCAGCCATGTGCAGCTAAACACCGATGAAGTTGAGCAACGGCACAGCCAATGCCGAATAACCATGAATCTAGCAGACCGCCAGCCAGGTCCTGCACCCAATAACTCCTTCCTGGTCTTCGAACATGCGCACACCGACTACCCCTTCTGGCTCAACCAGCACCTTGACAACAGCGATCAACTCTGGCGGCGACTGGATGAGGTTGCAGCCTGGACTCTTGATCATGCGAGCGACA
>DAHUXF010000038.1 GCA_027307295.1 Acidobacteriaceae bacterium | reverse complement strand
CCCTTTGGACGTAATGCTCCAACCACGAAGAAAATTGACCTTGGTCTCTTTATCGAATTGAACGCCAAAGGTGGCAACACTTCTACCCTCAGGCCTGAAAATACGATAGGCAACACGTTCGCGGCTGATGATTTCGCCCTTGTCACTTACGACAGTTTCTTTCTCGTCCAGCAACTTTACGGCATTCACGTCATCTGCATAAGACCTGGGCGTTTGGCGCGCCAGCGCGCGCAACCAATCCGGCGTTTCCGCCATTCCCGCCAGAGAAGAGGCGAGCACCGTAAATAGGATTGCATTGTTAATTTGTTTTCTGAGCATTGTTTGTTGCCTCCACGCGCAGGACGACCTGTTGTTCATCGCCAGCCTGAATCTTCGTCATAAAATCTTTGAGTTCCTGATACTGGTCCGTCTGCGCAAAAATGGCATTGAACCCCAGAGCGCGCTCGGACACCAACCGCTTGCCGTCTGTAACGCTCGCACTCTGGTAACGGGCATACTTAATGCCTATGTCCTGCCTGGTCGGCACGCTCTCCGGTGTAAACCCGGCAGGCAGTTTAATTTCTATCCGGTCGCGCTCCGTAAACGCATATGGAAAATACACTGGATATTTACGTTCGGCATGCTTGAAAGCGTCTTGGGCTTGCGGATGAAATAACAAAGAGGGCAACAGCATCCGCTTGCCGACCGATGAGGCAAATCCAGGCAACTCCACGCTGAAGCGGGCCAGCAGCGGTTCCTCCGGCGACCCCCATCCCTGAACGTTCACCAGTTTCACATCCGCCCCGCCCGGCAGCCAGGATTTAAGCTCGCTTTCCAGATCTTTCTTTTTGCCGGCATCGTCGGTCTCAAGCGCGTCCAGGCGATGCTCCAGGGCTTCCTCGCCCTGAAATTCCACCGTGATTTCGCCTTTAAGAGTGCCTTCGTCCGTCAACTCCATCTTCGCTACGCGGTGGGTCAAAGACTTATCGTTCATCATGGGCGGCACCAGCAGAAAACTGCCGCCTTTTTTGTCATACTTCAAGGCCTCGGTTGAAGTATTGGGCCAGTGCAGGAGACCATAAGGGCAAAAACGAATGCCCGGTTGCAGGTAGACATCGGCTCCGTTCAGTTTTACCAGAGCGACCCTGCCTCCAAGATTTTCCAGAGTAGGCAGTTTGGGAGAGAAAAACGAATTCCGCCGGTTGGAAACCAGTAGAAGCTGGGCATCAAAGCCCGCTGCCCGGGCCATGCCTACAAAAAAAGCGGTGATGTCCTCACTGTCACCGTAACCGCGCTTAACGATATCGCCCAGGTTCTCATTGGTCTTGATCTTCTCTTTCTTGCGTTCTGCTTCTGTCTTTTGGTGCTCAAAGCTGAGATTTCTGACTTGCTGCGCGCGTTCGTAAAGCTTGCGCAGCTTCTTTTCCGGATCTGTTTCGCTGCCAATGGCCGCGATGGCCGCTTCCCTGATTTCTTTTCGATTACCGATGTATCGCTCATAGTAATCATTTACGACCTTCCCAACTTCCCGCCAGAAAGTGTCCGTGCTCTTGATATCTTCACGGAAATAATAGAAGTCGATGGAAGGCTTGTAATTCGCTTCCGGCGGCATGTTGGCTTCAGTCTGAAAGGCAGGAACATTTTTCCATTCCAGTTCCCATCCGTCGGATTTCTTTACCGGGGCCGGTCCATTAATATTGCGCCCGGCCCAGGCAAAGGACTCGCCCCAATGGCGCGGAAGGAAGCTGAAATACTCCCGCACGGTAAAGAGATCCTGCTGTAGGACCCAATGGTCGCTGGAATAATCCTTTATCTTGTATTTGTACTCAATGATGCTGCCGACGGTGACTTCCGGCATGGTGAATGTTTTGGCATTCCACTTGATGCCCCGCCCCTTGTAGATGGTCTTATCGAACGGCTTGCCGGTAAATTCAACAATGGAACCATCGGGATGGATGGTGCGGGCCTTCAAGTTTCCAAGACTTGTATCCAGACCGCCAATAATTTCCACATCTGCATACTGCTTCCCGCTTTCGTTCAGGACTTTGACACGCTTGTAGATAAATTCATAACCGGAATCGTCGTCGATGTAGTTGGCATAGTAAAGCTGGATGGCGGGCGCGCCCGGATCGCCAGGCACCTGCTTGATCTGCAAGTCTTCCGGCGTGATGGGAAGCCAATCTTCTTTTTGTGCCATTGCAGGCGCGGCAGAAGCAACCGCCAGGACCAACAGGAGCAGCAGGCGCATGGTTCACCTAAACTTGGATAAATTTTTCAGGCAAGGGGGATTTGGATGGCTCAAATATATATCAGAAAGTAGGATGTTGCCAGAGCTTACGTTGTTTATAAGAGATTTTTTTGGTATTTAGCTTTGGTTGAAATTAGTTTGGCATAGTAAATGGAAAGCATGGCTGTTCAGCCAGCAGTGCTGTGATCCATACCTCCCGTGCTTTCTTCTCCAAGATGCAGTACAACCTGCTGTTCATCACCTGCCTGCACCTGACGAAAGAATTCTTTCATTGCAGCATATTCTTCCGGCTGAACGAAAATTCCGTTGACCTGCAACGTTCTATGGGTAACAAGCTGCCGGCCCATAATAAGGGAGCTATTCTCATATGTTGCATAGGCAAGATTGGCTGACAGTGGCGCGCCTGCATTCGCGATAATGTAGCCTGGTGGCGCCTCAATACTTACTGTGTCACTTTCGCCAAATGCATAGGGAAAGTACACAGGATATTTTCGCGTGCTGGCTTTAAAGGCATCTACCTTTTTGTCTTGAAAAATATAGCCGGGCACCAGCAACCGCTTGCCTGAGACGGTAGCGTAGGCCGGCACGTCAACATGAAAAGTCGCGACCAGGGGCGCATCGCTGCTTTCCCCTCCGCCTGCGCTCACCAGCGTTGCGGAAGCACCCGCTGGAAGCCACGATTGAATCTCTGCTTCCAAACTTTCCTTCTTTCCCGCCTCGTCAGTAGCCAGGGCATCAAGCCGCCGCTCCAGGGCCTCTCCGCCCTCAAAGGCCACCGTGATTGTTCCCCGCAGAGCGCCATTCGCCTGCAGTTCCATATTTGCATTGCGGCGAACAACCGCTTTGTCATAGGCCAGGGACGGCACCTTGATGAAAGTACCGCCTTTCTTATCGAGTTTGAGAGCCAGAGATGAAGTGTGCATCCACCGCACCAGTTCAAAAGGACAGAAGCGCGTACCCGGATCGAGGAAAATATTTTGCCCATTCAGCGCAACCATGGCGATCTCAGTATCCAGTTGCCGCCGCGAAAGCAAGTCACGATCAAAGAAATTTTCCTTGCGATTGCTGACGCGCACAATGTAAACGTCAAAGCCAGACGCGCGGGCCAGGCCGGCGAACAACCGTGTGATTTCGTCGTGGTCACCGTAGCCATGTGCCAGTACCTCACCGATGTTCTGGTTGGGCTTCAGATCTTCCCTTCTTTTTTCTTCCTCTGATCTTTCACGTTCGTAACTGAGATTTCTGGTCTGCTGCGCCCGCTGGTAGAGCCTTTGTAGTTTCTGCATGGGACTTGTGTCCCGTCCGGCGATTCTCTGGGCTTCCAGCCTGACTTGCGGATGATTGCCGATGAAATGCTCGGCCTCCTCATTCCAGCGCCGGCCCGCATCCTGCCAGAAACGGTCAGCGTTGGTGATTTCCTGGCCGCCATAAAAAAACCTGACCCAGGGCTGGTAATTCTCTTTGGGAGGCATAAATCCTTCCGGAGCAAATGCAGGAACGTTTTCCAGTACCAGTTCGTAACCGCCGCCGCTCTGTCGCGGCTTTACGCCCCCGGGCATGCGTGAAGACAACGCAGCCACCTGATGGCCTTTTTCAAGGCCTTCCAGCACGCCGCCATAGGGCTTCATGCGAAAGCTCTCTTTCACGGTAAAAAGTTCGTGCTGAATGGTCCAGAAATTGTCCAGAGATACATCCGGCCAATTCAGGGTGTACTTGTATTCGATGATGCTGTTCACGGTTACATCAGGCAGTGTGAACACTTTGGCCAGCACCTTCATCCCCCGGCTTTTAATAATAAGTTTGTCAAAAGGCCGGCCTGTAAACTCAACGATGCTTCCGTCAGGATGGATGGTGCGCGCTTTTAGGCCGGAAATCGTTCCCTCTGGTGGAACAGTGATGGACACATCGGCAAAGCGTCCGCCCTCATCCCTGAGAATCTTGATGCGATGGTAGAAAAACTCCGTTTGCTCTTCATCGTTGATGGAGTCGGCAAAATAGAGCTGTATGGCTGGCGCTTCCGGATCGCCCGGCACTTCCCGCAGACGAAGGTCTTGCCCGGTAACAGGCAACCAGTCTTCCTTCTGGGCGAACGCTGTCAACGAAAAATAAAAGCAGCACGCCAGAGCAAGCAGTCTGGCGGTGCAAGGGCATCCATTCATCAGAAATTCCTTTGGGAAATATCACGCTGGCAAATCGCTCTTTTGCGCGCGACTATATCATTAAAGAACATTTCCCGGCCAGCCCACGTCCGATAGTACGCATGAGTAAAGAATAAATCCACAGACCATAGAAAAAGGCCGGGAACTATGCCCAGCCTTGTTACTATCAGCGTTTTTACTATTTTCGTTTTTATTATTTTAAAAATCGTTCCTGACTATTTTGGCGGCTGCTGCGCCGGAGGATTCGTTTCCTGCAGCGCCGTCTTGTTGGGGATGATATTGGGAACGGCCGGTTGAGTTGCGATCTGGCCCGTGACTGCTTCGTCCAGCACGATATTATTGCGCTCCAACGTCGCAGCTGTGTCGCGGTCCAGCTGCACCTTGGACTTGGCATAGTTGGTCATGGCCGCAACTACAGCGGATTCGGACGCGGCAAGATCGCGTTCATCCTGCAGCACGGCTAAATAAGTGGAAGCGCCAAGATTGTATTTCTTCTGTTCGGCGTCCAGGGTCTGGGCTGACAGTTCCTGCGCTTTCTGTGCCGCCGCCACGCGGGCCCGGTTCTGCTCCACCGTGAATGCATCATTGCGGACAGTAAACGCAATCTGGTTTTCCAGCGACTTCAAAGCCAGCTGGGATTGCCGGTATTCCAGACGCGAACGAATCTGCGTGGCCTGCGCCGCACGATTGCCAAGCGGTATCTGGATGTTGACGGCCACACCTTTATCGGGTGCGCTGGAATTGAACAGATTTGAGAAAGCGTCTCCAAATCCAGTGGGGGCAATGCTGCCAGGCGGAATGCAACCAGTGGTAGCCGGGGTTGCCGCCCCAACGCAGGTTCCCAATGGGTTCTGTAAACCCGCAATGGCGGAAGCGCCGTAGAAGCCCACCAGATCGACCACCGGCAGCAATCCGTTATTAGCGCCTTTGATGTTAATCTGGCCGTTCTCCAGATTGATCTTTTGCTGGGTATAGTCCGGACGATGCGCCAGGGCCTGCTGAATCAGATCATCCACTGCCGGAAGATTTTCCTGCTCAGGGATTTGAATGGTATCGGTGGGAATTACCTCAGCTTGTACCACCGCAGAGTTTCCTGACAAGCTGCGCGTGAGCGCATTTTTGGTGACCAGTTGCTGTAACTGAAGGTTGGTGCGGGAGATAATCAGGTCCTGCTCGGCGGTGGCCACCGTGCTCTGCGCGCGCACTACATCCAGGTGCGCCAGAGTGCCGATTTCCACCTGCTTCTGATTGTCAGACAGCGTCTTTTGCGCCAGCGCCAGAGAGCGTTCTTTCACCTTGAAGTCTTCATAGGCATTGACCAGGTCCCAGTAAATATTCTGGATCTGGCTGACGGTAACGATCACCTGGAAGCGAAAGCCTTCTTCCGTAATCTTCTTATTGTTCCTGGCCTGCCGAATCAAACGGGTGTTCAGGGAAGGACCAAAGCCCTGCAACAGGTGCTGCCGGACCTGGGCACGGAAACTGGATTGCAGGTTTGGATTGGTGGAGAACCGCGGGCTATTGGAAGTAAGGCGGCTGTTATTAAAGCCTACACTCAAGGCTGTTCCGGGAGAGAAGCCCTGGGAGTAGCTGAAATTGCCTGCGGTTGTATTCTGGCTCAGGACGTTGGTGCCTGCGGTCACAGAGTTGGCCAACGGGGAAAGTGCACGCTCAAAACTGAGCGTCCCGCTCACCACGGGATCAAAGCTGTCCGGCTGAGGGCCTGCGCCGCTGGTGCTTCCCACGAAGCCGCCTGCGCCCACACCGGCTCCGCCGGCGCCCGCTGTGGTTCCACCAGCGCCTGCGCCTGTCACACCGGAACCAACGCCGCCCACGCCGCCGCCCGGAGTGTTCTGGACCACGCCGGTATTCGTACCAAGAAAAGATTGTCCGGCTTTAGTGCGAAGAATGTCAGTATCGGCGATGGGAAGGTTATAGCGCGCCACGGCGATGTCAAGATTGTCAGCCAACGCAATGGCGATGGCATCATTCAGTGACAGAAGAAGTTTGCCGTTCTGAATCAATTGCTCGATTTTAGGAGAGTTCGTGAATGCCGGAGGCGGAACGGCGCGCGGGATATAGCGCGCGAATGGGTTCGGCAGCAAGGGAGCCGGCTTGGAGTAATCCACATGCGTGGGCTGTGGCAGGGCCTTTGGCTCCGGCGCATTGGGCGTAGGCGTCCCGGACGGATTGCCGCCCTGCGTCTGGGTTGGCGTTGGCTGCATCGACAAGGAGGTATTCGCCTGCTGCGCGGCCAGCGGAAATGCAAACAGACAGACCATGGACGCGACTTTCCCGACAAAATTACTGCGAATCAAAGCTACCGACATTCTTCTTCTCCGATTCATGCTCAAAAATACTATTTCCTTTGGCTTGGCGAGCTATTTGTGTACTCACTTAAGACTGCAAATTTCCGGTTCCGTTAACCGGCACTTTTAAGATACGCGGGAATATTGCCTGAGGTTCCAGAATCTAAAGGCAATAATATGGCAGAAACCCGATAGTATATCGGCTCAACACCGCTTTCGAGCGTTAAAAAGTGTCAGCGAGGGATATTGGCGCGTAATCTTAAGCTTACTTTGACTTATGACGGTCATGATTTCGCCGGATGGCAGGTGCAACCCGATCGCGCAACCATCCAGGGGACATTAGTGTCCGCTATCGAACAGTTGACCGGGGAAAAAACACTGCCGCAAGGCTCTGGACGGACTGACGCAGGCGTCCATGCTCTGGCCCAGACTGCAACCGTCATGATTCAATCGCCGATTCCGTCTGCCAACCTGGGGCGCGCGCTCAATGACGTGCTGCCGGAAAGCATCCGCGTGCTGGCCGTCCAGGAAGTGCCGCCGGAATTCCATGCGCGCAGATCGGCGGTGGCAAAAACATATCAATACCGTATCTACCGCGGCGAAATATGCTCTCCGTTTCTGGCGCGGTATGTATATCACCATCCTTATCCGCTGGATGAAGGGCTCATGTTAGCTGCGGCGGCCATAGTGGAAGGCGAGCACGATTTCACGTCCTTTGCCGCTGTTGATCCGGAGCGCAGGCAGGGAGACATGGAGATGAACAACGTGCGCACCATCTATCACTCCGAATGGCGGCGGCAAGGCGAAGAGCTGCACTATACCGTGCGCGGCAGCGGGTTTCTTCATCACATGGTGAGGAACCTGGTAGGCACGTTCCTGCTGGTGGGCAAAGGCAGCATGACGGGGGGTAATCTCACCCGCGTCCTGCAGGCCCGAAACCGTTCGGCAGCGGCAGCCACGGCCCCGGCCAGTGGGCTCTTTCTGGTAAGCGTAGAATATTGAGCAGGAATGGACCTTATGAACGCATTTCCAACCACAGTCAGCGCAACAGCGGCGCCCGCGAACAAAATAGAAGTCCGGAATCCTGCAACGCAGGAAACTATTGGCACAATTCCCAACCTTGCGGCCGAGGAGATTGTTGCCGCCGTGGCGCGGGCCAGAAAAGCGCAGGCGGCCTGGGCCGCCGCCACCGTGCGCGAGCGTGCGCGTATATTTCAGCGCTTCAGTGAACTTCTCTGCGACCAGAAAAACGAAGTTGCCAGTGTCATCAGCCGGGAAGCCGGCAAGCCCGAGACGGAAGCCCTGTCTACTGAAATCCTGGTAGTGCTGGACACGCTCAAGTACCTGAAGGATTATGTTCCGCAATTTCTGCGGCCAGAGGCGGTGCCTCACAGTAATCCGGCCATGAAACTCAAGAGCGGCACGCTGCTGCGCGAGCCTTATGGAGTCATCGGCGTTATCAGCCCATGGAATTATCCCTTCAGTCTGCCTTCTGTGCAGACCTTGTCCGCGCTGGCCACAGGAAACGCCGTGGTGCTGAAGCCATCTGAGTTCACGCCCTTCTCTTCGCTCGAGCTACAACGCTTGTTGCGCCAGGCCGGGCTTGATCCCGACTTGCTGCAAGTTATTACCGGAGACGGCGCAGCGGGTGCGGCGTTGCTCTCCGCTGAGATTGATAAAGTTGTCTTCACCGGAAGCGTTGCCACGGGGAAACGCGTAGCGCAAGCGGCAGCGGCACGATTGCTGCCAGTAGTGCTGGAGTTGGGCGGCAAGGACCCGATGATTGTGCTGGAGGATGCCGATATTGACGTGGCTTCCAGCGCGGCTGTGTGGGGCGCTTTTATGAACGCCGGGCAAACCTGCCTGTCCGTGGAGCGCTGCTATGTGCATGAGTCCATCTACGAAAAGTTTTTATCCGCGTGCGTGGCCAAGACCGGCAAGCTGCGCATTGGCAATGGCGCGGAAAAGAATACTGATACCGGACCCATGATCCATGAACGGCAACTCCGCATCGTTCAGTCGCATGTGGACGATGCCATCCGGCGCGGCGCTCGTCTGCTGGCTGGAGGAAAACCTCTGGCCGAACTCGGCCCAAACTTTTTTGCGCCCACAATCCTGGCCGACATGGACCACACCATGACCATCATGCGTGAAGAGACCTTTGGTCCGGTGCTTCCGGTGCGCAGCTTCACCACAGAAGACCAGGCGGTGCAACTGGCGAACGATTCTGAATACGGCCTGGCGGCCAGCGTCTTTACCAATAACCGCAAGCGCGGCGAGGCCCTGGCCCGGCGCATCCATGCCGGTACCGTGATGGTGAATGACGTGATCGCCTGCTTTGGCATCAGCGAAGCGCCGCACGGTGGAGTCAAGGCCAGCGGCATCGGGCGCACACATGGGCGCTTCGGACTGGAAGAGATGGTTTGGCCCAAGTACGTGGATTCAGACCGGATGCCACAAATGAAGAAGCTATGGTGGTACGGCTACGGTCCCGCTTTTGGCGACCAGATGAAAGGCTTTGTTGAGCTCCTGTTTGCTAAAAATTTAATAAACCGCATCCAGGGAGGCATCAAAAGCACAAAATCCTATCTCCGCCGGAAGCTACTTTAGGGATAAAATCTCCTTATAGTGGGGCGGAGCTTATAAAGTAATGTTGAAACACTCTAACCTCGTTTATGACTGGAACTCAGTGTCGGGAGTTGAGTTCAATCCCCAGAAGCAGGTCATGCTGGACGATGAGTCCCTGCGCGATGGCCTGCAATCGCCTTCGGTCAAGGACCCGGCTATTGATGAGAAGCTAAAGATCCTTCATCTGATGGAAGCCCTCGGCATTAACTATGCCGATATCGGGTTGCCCGGCGCTGGGCCGCGTGCGGTGGCTGATGTGGAAGTGCTGGCCCGGGAAATCGCAAACTGCCGCCTCAAAATCAGACCGAATTGCGCCGCCCGCACCCACGAAAACGATATCCGCCCGATTGCCGAAATTTCTCAGCGGGCCGGCATTGCCATTGAAGTGGCATGCTTTCTGGGATCGAGCCCCATCCGCCGCTATACGGAAAACTGGACCGATGATTTTCTGCTGCGCACCACCGAGCACGCTGTGAAATACGCCAGATCGTTGGGTCTTGAGGTGATGTACGTAACGGAAGACACCTCCCGCTGCGATCCTGAAACGGTGAAGCGTCTTTACACCACTGCGATTGATTGCGGCGCGGCGGCAATTGTTATCTGTGACACCGTGGGGCACGCCACGCCCAGCGGCGTACAGGCGCTGGTGCGGTTTGTGCTGGAAAATGTGGTCAAGCCTTCTGGAGAGAAGATTCGCGTGGATTGGCACGGACACTCAGACCGCGGGCTGGCGGTAGCGAATTCCCTGGCTGCCCTGGCCGCCGGCGCTGATTGCGTTCACGGCACGGCCCTGGGCATTGGCGAGCGGGTGGGGAATACGCAGCTTGACCAGATACTGGTCAACCTGAAGTTAATGGGCGTTTCGCCCTGGGTTGAGCAGGACCTGACCCGGCTGAAAGAATACTGCACCACTGTGTCCGAAGCCACAGGCGTACCCATTCCCCGCAATTACCCCGTGATGGGGGAAGATGCCTTTCGTACAGCGACGGGAGTACATGCCGCTGCTGTTATTAAGGCATTCCGCAAAGGCGATATTGAACTGGCTAATTCCGTTTACTCCGGTGTACCCTCACATTACTTCGGTCTGGAGCAGATCATTGAGGTGGGCCCTATGTCCGGCAAATCCAATGTCATATTCTGGCTGGAGCGCAAAGGCATGGCCGTTTCTGACGAACTGGTAGACCGCATTTTTCAACGGGCCAAAGCGTCAGACCGGTGCCTTACGGAAGAGGAGATTCTCGCCTGCTGCCAGAACGTTCCGGCCCGTATCTAGCCAGGGACATGGTTGGGCGCGAAACTATTTCTTCGGGTACGGGTTTGGATAGATAACACTCTGAACTTCCTTTAAAGGAGATCTCGATGAAGAAGCTGTTCACAATTGCATGTACGCTGGTCCTTGGCGGGGTTATGTCATTTGCTCAGGCACAGAATCCACCGGCAACGGGAACCACAGACACCGGAAAGACCCAAACCAGCAAAAAGAAGCATCACCATCACAAAGGTGGCAAGAAGAGCAAAAAGGGCGCGGCTGACACTGGCGCAAGCACCGGCACACCTAAATAGGCGTTTTGAGAACCCTGAGGTTCAAAGCGGCCCTTTAGAGGGCCGCTTTTTTTGCCTGCAATATTACGTGGAATCAGTGAGTTTTCCGCACAATAATCCGAGACTCTTCCCTGGGGCATGTGTCTATTCCAGGAGCGAAACCGGGACCAATGTCCCCATCGTTAGAAAGGGCGAAAAAGCCAGAAAGAGCTCCGGGAACACCACAACTGAAGTCCAAAGTAACTCTTAAGGAACCTGGGTTGGCGGCCTCTGGAAGGTTTACTGTCTTTTTTCGCGCGAATCTGTACAATGTGGGGCATTGTTTCCCACAGAAAAATTCAAGATAAGTCAAAACTGATCCACTTAAAGGAGAGTACATGAAGAAGCTACTTACGATTGCGTTTGCCATGCTGCTTGGCGCGTCTCTTTCATTCGCACAGGCTGCCGGCAGCACTGGTTCCACAGACAAGGGTGCGACCGATAAGTCCGCTACCAAGAAAAGCAAGAAGAGCGGTAAAAAAGGTGGCAAGAAATCCAAAAAGGGCGCCGCTGAAGACAAGACCGCCCAGCCGAAATAACGACCCCCTGGAAAAAGACAATTTGTACATACAAAGCGGCCCCCAAATGGGCCGCTTTCTTTTACCCCAAACCAGTGGCCGGAGCAGCGGGCAGCCAGCACTGCAATGTGCCACGCAGGCAACACAAGTTGCACTTGCTTCTCTGCGGTCAGCTTGAGCGGCGCTTCAGAATGAAACAGGATTTATGCAGCAATGAAGCGGCCCTTGGGTACGCCCAAAATCCTCTTTGGCGTAGGCTTCAGGACGGTTATATAGTAGTGATTGACCCAGATGGCTAGCCGCCCGCCGCTTCCCAATAGCTTACGAATGTCACCGCAGCACGAGATTGCGCGCATTGCTGAGATGCGCGCGGTGCACTCTGCATTCATTTATCTCCACAATCAGGAAATGGAATTCCGGCGCTGGCAGCGGGAGTTAACGGAAATCCCGGCCCCGCCTTTTGGCGAAGCGGCGCGCAGCGAGTGGCTCCGGCAACGCTTTGCTGCTTTAGGATTGGAAAATGTTCAGGTGGACGAACTGGGCAATGTCGTCGGGCTGCTTTATCCGGACACACAACAACCCCTGATCGGCATAAGCGCGCATCTGGATACGGTCTTTCCCCAGGGCACCAGGCTAAAAACGCGCGAACAGGACACCAAACTGTACGGCCCCGGAATCAGCGACAATGCCGCCGGGGTAACAGCATTGCTGGCAATAGCTTCCGCCCTGAAACGCAGCCAGCTTAAGCCGGACACGAACATTGTTTTTATCGGCAATGTGGGCGAAGAGGGTGAAGGCAATTTGCGCGGTATGCGCCACCTGTTTTCCTCAGCACCATGGCGTGACAGCATTGCCTCACTGCTGGTGGTGGACGGGGCCGGAACGGACACATACGTAGACCAGGCTCTGGGCAGCCGCCGCTTTGAGGTCACCTTTCGCGGCCCCGGCGGACACTCCTGGAGCGACTTTGGCGTTCCCAACCCCATCATTCTGCTGGCGCGGGCACTGGCCCGGTTCAGTGAGGTGCACACTCCGGAGTCGCCCCGGACCACTTTCAACATTGGCGTGATCTCCGGCGGCACATCAGTGAACTCAATTCCAGAATCAGGCACTGCCCGCGTGGACCTGCGCTCTGCTTCCATGGAAGAGCTGCAAAAGCTGGAAGACCGGCTGCGTGAATGCGTTGCGGAAGCATGGAGTGAGATTCCAATTGCATTCCGTGCCGGGGAACCAAAAGTCACGTTGGCCATTGAATCCATTGGCGACCGGCCCGCTGCGGAACTGCCGCCCAACGCCCGTATCCTGCAGGTGGTCCGCGCGGTGGACAAGCACCTGCGCGTGGAATCCTTTCCCCGGCTGGCCTCCACGGACGCTAATATCCCTCTCTCCCTGGGGAAAGAAGCCACCACCATTGGCGCTGGCGGCGACGGTGGCGGGGCCCACACTTTGCGTGAATGGTTCGACTGTGCGAATCGTGATCTGGGATTAAAGCGAATTCTGTTAGTCTTGCTGGCTCTTACCGGAGTGCATGAATGAAAATTTTATACGCAGTACTGGTGGTGTTGACCATGGCAAGTTTCTCTTCTGCGCAGCAATCAAACACATCCGCTGATTTCATCTTTATGAATGGTGATATTTATGTTGGCTCTAAAACGCCAGCGGCCATTCCGGGCCGGGTGCAGGCCATGGCCGTTTCCGGCGGAAAAATCAGCGCCATAGGATCGAATGAAGACATACAGAAGCACAAAGGACCAAAAACCCAGGTGGTCGATCTCGGCGGCCACTTTGTTATGCCCGGCTTCAACGATGCGCACGTGCATCTTGGCATGGGAGGATTTGAAAAACTGAACGTAGACCTGGTGGGCAGCAAGTAGTTGGATGACATGAAGCAGCGGATTGCCGCTCGCGCAGGGACTGCGGCTGCGGGCGAATGGATTGTGGGACGAGGATGGGACC
>DAHUXF010000389.1 GCA_027307295.1 Acidobacteriaceae bacterium | reverse complement strand
GCCGTGCAGTTTGACGGTGCGTTCCGCGATAGAGAGTCCAAGCCCTACGCCGCCGCTGGCCCGCTCACGCGCCTCATTCACGCGGTAAAACGGCTCAAAAATGTGGGCCAGTTCGCTCTCAGGTACACCCGGACCATGATCGCGGACGGTCAGCACAGCCGTATCCATGCGGCAATGCAGGGAAACTTCAATCGTGCTGTGTTCCGCCGTATAGCGAATGGCATTGCGGATAACATTTTCAATTCCGCTGCGCAGAAGCTCCGCAGAGCCGCGCACGCGGCACTGGTCCAGATGCAGGGCCTTCACCTCCCGGTTACGCGGCCTGGCCTCATAATCCGCATCGTCAACTACCTGCTGGACCAGTTCTTCCAGCGCGACCATCTCCGGAGGCACGCGCTCCGCTCCGCTCTCCAGCCGGGTCAGCGCCAGCAACTGGCCCACTAACTGGTTGACCCGCTCAGTCTCCATTTCAATGCGGTCCAGCGCGGGGATGGCCCGGCCATCCGTATTCTTACGCGCCAGTTCCAGGGCCACCGTCAGGCGGGCCAGGGGCGAACGGAGTTCGTGCGAGATGTCTGCCAGCAGGCGCTTTTGCGCAGAGATCAGCGCGGCAATGCGCTCTGCCATGTGGTCAAATTCTCGCCCCAGATCGGCCAGCTCATCACGGCGTCCACCCAGTTCAGGCCCCACACGCACATCCAGGTTGCCTTCAGCAAAGGCCTGGACCGTGGACTTCAGCTTCTTCACCGGCGAGGTCAGATACGACGCCAGCAGATAACACACCACGCCCGCAATCAGGATACTGACGGCGATCCGGTCAGCTGTAAAAAATGGAGGCGGCCCGCCCGGCTGGCGAAAACGGGCGATAAAAATATAGGGCTTGCCGGTGGTGGAGAACACATACCGGCCCCAGGTGGCGCGCGTAACCCCGGTAAATAATGGAAACAGGCGCGGCGGCTGGTCCAGCGGATTCGCCTGCATTTCTTTCACAACGTTGGCCACGCTCTCTGCATTCGCGGTAATAATGGCCTTTCCGCCGGCATCAAATAGAAAAATCTCTGTGCCTGACTCCTGGAAAGAACGGCGCACAAACTCATCCAGGGCCGGAATCCCATCATGCTCATAGACGTGCACCACAGCTTCAGAATAAAGAGTGAGTCCTTCGCGCAAAGGGCCTCGGCTGGCGCGTTCCGGCAGCGTCTCAGTGTTCGATATCCGCACCATCAGGGTCAGCACCCCGATGGTGAGGGCCATGGTCACCCAAAAGGAAAAGAAAATCTTTAGAAAAAGGCTGCGGTACTTCACGATTGCTCTCCCGGCAGCAAATAGACATACCCGCTTCCACGGATCGCCTTGATGCGCTCCTGTTCGCCCTCATAAGGCCCCAATTTGCGGCGGAGATTGCTCACATGCACGTCAATACTGCGGTCCATGGGCGACATGGGCCGTCCCAGCGCGGCCTGCGTGAGATCTTCCCGGCTGATGATTTTGCCCGGACTCCGCAGGAACGTATACAGCAGGTCAAATTCCGCGCCGGTAAGATTCACCGGCTTGCTGGCGCAAGTGACGCTACGCGATTCCGGGTGCAGCTCCACGTCAGCCAGATGGACCGGCTGGGTAGGAGCTCCATTGGGGCTGGATGTGCGCCGCAGAATGGCCCGGAGCCGGGCCACCAGCTCTCTTGGATTAAAAGGTTTGGGTAAATAGTCATCTGCACCCAGTTCCAGTCCCAGAATGCGGTCGAGTTCACTCCCCCGCGCGGTAAGCATCAGCACCGGCACTGAACTCTTCTGGCGCAGCTGCTTGAGCACGTCCAGACCGCTCATGACCGGCAGCATTACATCCAGAATCACGGCAGCGTAATGATTGTTGAGGGCCTTATCCAGGCCGCCAGGACCATCATGCATGGCCGCCAGCTCAAACTGCTCACTCTGGAGGTATTCCTGCAGCAGCTTGCTGAGCTCTGTATCGTCGTCAATGAGCAGGACTGAAACCATTTATGTTCACCTTAAACCCTTTAGAGCGCTTGAACCGGTTAAGAAATGTGAAGGCTATGGTATTACGAAATTAACAACTCATAACTTGCATGCGCTTATTTCAGGGTTAAAACTAATGGCAGTGCATGAAAGCTCAACACGTGAATCATGCGGGCGCTGAACGCCCTTTTGCTGCCGGTCCGAATTGTAAAGGAGTTTGGTAATGCACAAGAAGTTTTTCATGATCGTAATCATTTTGCTGGCCGTGGCAGCCGGTCTGGCAGCATCCGCTTCGGTCCTGCATCGCAGCAGAGGGTTTGACAGCCAAGGTGATTGGATGCTCAAACACATGACCAGAAAACTTAACCTCACTACAGCCCAACAGACTCAGATCAAGAGCATCATGGCTGAGGAGCGCACCAAAATCACGCCTTTGACTGAGCAGCTCCGGCAGAATGCCCAGGCTGAGAACGCAACCATCAACGGCAATTTTGATGAGGCCAAGGCGCGTGCCTTTGCCGATCAACAGGCCACAATCATGAGTAATCTTACCGTGGAGAAATTGCGGGCCAAATCAAAGATTTACGCCGTGCTTACGCCGGAGCAGCAGGAAAAGGCGCGGCAGCTCGCGCAGCGCCGGCTGGAACACAGCAAACGACGTTTGGAAAAGACGCAGCAAACAGCCCCGTAAGTGGATCTCCTTTCTCCTCCCTCCAGAGGTCGGGCGGCAATGATGCCGCCCTTTTTTAAATGCTGTGGCAAAATTTTGGTAAAAAAGAGTCGCATGCAAGCCCGGCGCCATCCATAAGGCCATGGGATTCGAGCTCGATTCAGCAACACGGCGACGCCTCGGCTACAAGCTGATAGACCGCCTCGATGAATATTTCACCAGCTTGTCCACGCGCGCGGTCCAATTGCCGGAAGAGTTGCGCAGCTTTTCTGATCTGGCCGGTTCGCTGCCGGAACTGGGAGAAGACGCCGAAACAGTCCTCGACGATCTCTGCTCGCGCCTGACAGCTGAGGGCTTTCACGTTCCCAGCGCCAATTACTTTGGCCTGATGAATCCCACACCCACCTATATGGCCGTGCTGGCGGAAGCGCTGGTGGCTGCTTTGAATCCTCAGTTGGCCAGTCTGGCGCGTTCGCAGCTTGCCTCTAAAATTGAGCGCGAAACCCTGCGCTGGATCGGCGAGCGCGTGGGCTGGGCTGCTCCTTTTGATGGCACATTCACCAGCGGCGGCAATGAAGCCAATTTCAGCGCATTGGCCATGGCGCTGGCAACACGTTTTCCGCAAGCAGTGGAAGATGGCATTGCTGCGATCGGACACCACCCCGTGCTCTACACATCTTCAGAAGCACACCACTCGCTGGACAAGTCGGCTGGGCTCCTGGGATTGGGCCGCAAGGCTCTCCGGCGTATTCCCGTAAACGCAGCAGCCCAGTTAGACCCCG
>DAHUXF010000388.1 GCA_027307295.1 Acidobacteriaceae bacterium | reverse complement strand
GCGGATGCTCCTTGTCCGCGACCACTTCCACAACCTTGGGAATCACATCGCCGCCGCGTTCCACTTTCACCCAGTCGCCGATGAGCAGCCCCTTGCGCTCAATGAAGTCAGCGTTGTGCAGTGTGGCGCGGCTTACCGTGGTCCCGCCGATGAAGACCGGCTTTAACGCGGCCACAGGCGTAAGTTTGCCGGTGCGGCCCACCTGGATCAGGATGTCCTGCACCTGCGTAACTCCGCTGCGTGCGGCGTATTTATACGCGATGGCCCAGCGTGGCGCTTTTCCGGTAAACCCCAGGCGGTCCTGCGTGCGCATGGAATTGACTTTTACCACGATGCCGTCAATCTCATAACCCAGTTTTTCCCGCATCTGCTCGCCTTTGGCAATGAACGCGAGCACCTGGTCGATACTGGTTGCCACCAGATGGTTGGAGTTGACCTTGAAGCCGAGCGTTTGCAGCGCTGCCAGCGCATCAGAGTGTTTGTCCGGAAAGTATTTGCCTTTGACCAACAGAAAATAAGCGTAAAAATCCAGACGGCGCTCCGCGACAATGTTCGGTTCCAGCACACGGATGGTCCCTGCTGCGGCATTGCGTGGATTGGCAAACCGGCTTAGGTTCTGGCTCTCACGGTCATCATTCATGCGCTCAAAGGCGGCCAGCGGCATAATGACTTCACCGCGAACTTCAAACTCGGCTGGCACGCTGGCTTTCTTGACTGCGCTTGCGGCAATGGAAAGCGGCACGGAGCGCATGGTGCGAACGTTGGAAGTCACGTCTTCACCTATGAAGCCGTCGCCGCGGGTCACACCGCGTAGAAGTCTTCCATTCTCATAGGTAAGCGCCAGGGACATGCCATCCAGCTTCAGCTCACACACATACTCCACCCTGTCAGAACCAGCCAACTCGTGGACACGGCGGTCCCAGTCGCGCAGCTCCTGCTCGTTATAAGCATTGTCCAGCGAGAGCATGGGACGGGAGTGTTCCACCTTGACAAAGCCTTCACGCGGCTTGCCGCCCACGCGCTGCGTGGGAGAGTCCGGCGTGATCAGCTGGGGATGGGCTGCTTCCAGCTTCTTCAGCTCCTGCATCAGGCGGTCAAAATCGGCGTCCGTCAGCTCAGGGGCATCCAGCACGTAGTAGAGGTGCTCATGGCGGCGGATCTCATTCCGCAATTCTTCGATCTTGCGTTCTTCAATCTTGCGCTTCGGGTCTTTGTCCTTGGCCAGAGAGGGCATGCAAAGATTATATTGTGACCAAGCCACAAGAGGAGATGGCCGTCACCGCAAGATTTGTGTCCTGGCTTATGCGGAAAGTATTTCTCATCTATAACCCGGCTTCCGGACGTAAGCGGCGGCAGCGTGCAGAAGACATTGCACGCGTGGCAGAGATATTTCGCAATGCCGGGGTCCGGGTTGAGGCCGCTGCCACCACACATGCCGGCAGCGCTATTCAGCAAGCCCAGGAGGCAGCGAACGCAGGTTTTGATACCGTGGTGGCCTGCGGTGGTGATGGCACAGCCAATGAGGCGCTTAACGGCCTTATGCGCTCCCCGGCGGAGGTTGCGCTGGGCGTGGTGCCTCTGGGCAGCGGTAACCTGCTGGCTTCTGACCTGCGGCTTCCGGCTGATCCGGCGGCGGCAGCCACCAGAGTGCTTACTTACGTTCCCCGTGATTTTCGTCCGGGCGTGGTGTGCTCGCAACACAACGGTGCAACTGAGAAGCGTTATTTCCTGATCGCTGCCGGGGTGGGCGCGGACGCGGAGCTGATGTACCGCACCGCGGTGGAAGCCAAAGAGATATGGGGACGCAATGCTTATTTCCTTGAGATGGCGCGTATGGCCTTCCACGGCGCATATCCCATGTTCCAGGTGGAATGGGAAGATGCGCAGGGAAATCGCGGCCAGGACAAGGCCACGCTCGGGCTGGCCATTCGTGCCGGGAAGTTTCCTGGCTTGCTGCGGTTTGTGGACCTGGGCTCAGGACTCATGCGGAATGATTTCTGTCTGTTGCTCTTTCGCACGGACAAAATACGCCGGTTTCTTTCCTACTTTGCCTCCGTTGCCACAGGAAAAAACTGGAAGGTGCCGGACGTGGATGCAATCCATACAAAGTGGTTTCGCTGCACGCCGCTGTCGCACACGCCGGTGATTCGGGCGCAGGCTGACGGCGAGTTACTGGGTGCGCTGCCCGCTGAGCTGGGCATTGAAGAAAGGTCCGTGAAGCTATTAATGCAGTGAGCCGGGGGCTGGATCGTCTGCTCCGCTGCCAATTGGGTACCAGCGCGCGATCATGCAGCCATCCGGCTCAACTCTTGACCAGTATTTGACGGCAATTGCCTGTCCCGAACGATGCCGCAAAGTGATGGCGCCGGTCTGCTCTCCAGTGGCAAGGAATTGCTCAAACAGCGGTTCAGCCAACGGCGTGGAGCCCAGCACAATGTCATCCACTCGGCGCTCCAGCAGCAGGGCCCGGTCATAACCCAGCAATTCGCATACCGCATCACTGACAAAGGTGTAATTGCGCTTTGCATCGGCTACAACAAAATATTTTCCAGCAGAACCAGAGCTGTAATGACTGCGGGCGTGCAGCATGGTCTCAAGGCGGCGTAGCGCGCGAAGCATGGCTTCGGCGCCGGCCCGTGAGTCTACTGCCAGGTCAACATACGGATTTCCAAGGGAGCCGCTGTGGTGCAGAACCAGGACTCCATTAGCTGCGTTGCGCATCTTCGCCTTTCGGGCCAGTGCCCTGCGTTCGGAAAATGACAACGTATGGTTCAGGACGATCACATCAAAGTCCGCATTATCAATGTGTTTATGAATTTCCTTGCTTGATGCAACCGCTGCCACGGCGTAGCCGGAGCCACGAAAGACGGCGCTCTGGAGAGCAAGCACGGAATCGTCCTGCTGGGAGCACAGCAGCAGCCGGACGTCTGGCTTGAATGACATATCCATATAAGAATTGCGTAATTATTTCACTCAGATACGCCAGTTCACAATACCTTTGGACTAAGGGCGCAGCCGGCAAGTTCAAGGTATCGCGCCGACCGGTTTCAATTGCATTCACTGTACCGAGGAACCGGCAGAGAAGGGCTGATAATCTACGAGGTTGGTTATGGAATGGCTACCGAGGCGTCAAGTCACTACACCAGTTAGAATTCAAGGTTTCCCAAAAGCACCACCAAACATCTGACTATGGATCCTGTAACGCACATGCTGACCGGCGCGTGTCTGAGCCGTGCCGGACTGAATCGTAAAACCGGATTGGCAACTCTCACACTGGTTCTGGCGGCTGAATCCCCTGATATTGATGGCGTCAGCTACCTTGTTAGCGGCGCTACGGGGCTACAGCATCATCGGGGCATCACGCATAGCTTGATAGGCTCTCCTGTAATGGCGTTGCTGGCGTTGGGCGTGGTCTATGGGATTTTTCGCGTGCTCAAGGC
>DAHUXF010000387.1 GCA_027307295.1 Acidobacteriaceae bacterium | reverse complement strand
AGGCTCAGGCCACTCCACGCGGGCAAAAGAAGTCAATGCGTTGACCATCATTGCACCACAATATGGAAATTTCCTTCCGGGCGTTCCGCCGACAAGCGGACCAACCGCCTGGATTCGCGCGGTGGACACGCAGCCTCATACTCCAGAAAGTCCTGAATCACTTTTCTCGCATCACGATAGCCCTGGACGATAATCGGCGCAATGATTTCGCTATCGAAATCCAGTGACGCTGCCGGCAGCGGTTTTTCCGGCGCAATGTTGAAGGACTTCACAAAGCGATAGCGCTGCTTACCGATCTCCAGTTCCAGTTGCTCCGGCTTCACGCCCATCTCCGCTGCATAGGCCGAGCACAACCGGTTGATGTTGTTCAGCAGGGCGATATCCGCCTTGAAATTCTTGGAAATCAGAATGTCCACGGCGTGTACGCCTACATCAAGAAAAGTCTTGATCGTATCGGCCTGGTTGCCGCCTTCCAGCGGCTCAATCAACACCAGAAACAGGACATCAGCTCCCAGCCGCAGAGCCGGCAGCACCGGCTGGTTCGTCATAATGCCGCCATCGGTCCAGAGCCGGCCCTCCATGGAAACGGCTTCATAAGCGAATGTGTACGATGAAGACGCCACAGCGGCCAGCACCAGGTCTTCCGGTTGCTCCACTTCCTGGCGAACGAACTCCATATTTACGCCGGGATCAGCTGCCAGCGTTTCCACCGGCACGTTGCAGAAGAACCGGCCCACACCGCGCTGGATGTCCGTGGCGGTCATCACCACGCGGATGGCTGAATTACGCAGCTTCTGCTGGTCAATGCGCGCGCGCAGAAACCGGATGCGCTCAAAGTTTGGAAACAGCCCGGTGCGCAGCGGCATGCGCAGAAAACGGTGACTGAGCTTGCTCAGAGGCTCCCGCAACAGGCGGTAGATGCCCAGGGCCAGCAGAATGGCAAAAAACATGGGCACATGCGCGCTCATTTTGAAGGAACTCTGGCTGCCAACCGGCAAATGGATATAGGTGGAGGCGACGAACAGCACAATAAATCCCCACACCAGCAGGTTCGCGCCCAATGACACCCAGGTTTTGCGCCAATCCGGTTCCCAATTCCGTTTCTGAATGAATTTCAGGGCTATATAGCCAATGTAAGAGAGCTTATCGGCAAAAAATAAAATTGAAATTCCAGCAACACCCAGGGCAAACCAGGTGAACATGGGATGGGTGGTTTGCAGAAAGATGCCGCGTTCCTGCATCCACAACCACAGGAAGTTTCCCACGCCTGCGGAAGCCGCTATCAGGCCAGCCAGCAGAAATATGAACCGCGACCAGTCAATCCCTAATGTCGCCGGTGTAAGCTCAAGCCATGCCTGCACCAGCGGTTCGGCCCGTCCTACAAAGCCTTCGGCTTCAGCGGCGTACGATGACGCATTGATGCTGCCCACAGATGTGGCCGTAAGAATATGCGTAGGAACCTGTGCATCCTGAAAAGCCATCAGCACTCCGGCTTCATAGGCCCCGCGCGCGCCGCCTCCCGACAGCACAACTCCGATGCGCGACGAAAAGTCCATACGCATCCCGGACGCCGCAATCCGCGCCTTGAACTCCTGCCGTAACTGGTCCAGTTCCGTCAGGGCCACGGTGCTGCGCGCTTTGGTGGTACTTGGTGGCATCAACAGGCAAAGCATAACCCAGCTCGCTTTGCAATTACTAACGCTTAAGCAATTACTAACACTAAAGAGTGCTGCGCTATCCGGGTAGGGCGGCCTATTCTCCTGCCGGCTCCGCAGAGAAGGACGTTCGTACTCAGGCCATTACTTTGGATTTTCTCATGCCCCCATTTTCACCTTCCCATGGAATAAGCGTTCGCTGTCCCGGCGTCTTCTGATTTTTGGAAGGCCACTGGGGAAAATATGCAATATGGAAAATTATGGTTCGTTTTTAGCATGCCCTATTTGTTCCTGCGGCATAGGGTAGGTTTGTGGCATGCCCGGAGTGTATAGGTTGAAAAATCAGGTTAACGAAATTGTCTGTCATTCGTCTAAGTTTTTAGAAAAACCATAGGGCCACAGGTGGAATGTATGAGCACAGCAGAAGTCACGGCAGTAAGCAACAGGCTGCCACTCAAGGAAAGTGGTCGGACAGTTTTTGTTGCGTTGGAAGAGGTTGAATTTCTTGAGGCGGCGGGAAATTATGTGCGTGTGCATGCGGGCACAGAACAATATCGTGTCCGGGAGACGTTAACCACCTTTGCCACCCGCCTGCCTGGCCGGGATTTTGTCCGCATCCATCGTTCGGTGATTGTGAATCGCAACCGTATCCATGAGCTCCGGCGCTCCTATAGCGGGAAGTATCTGATAACACTGGTATCGGGAAAACAGGTTACGTTAAGCCGGAGCCATCGCCAATACCTATCAAATCTTAAAGAGCCTTTTTAGCGCGACCATCCTGCGAACAGCCATTGCAGCGGAATACCATACAAAAAAGCGCACCCCCTATCCGGTGCGCTTCAAAATGCTTCTTTTCCGCGCTCTAATTGCCGCTGGAAGCTTCCTTAGCTTTCGCTTCCCGGAATGCCTGCCGCACATCCGTCAGGAATAGGTTTGAGTTCTCATTCTTCGGCCCCTTCCCTGTGAGGATGGAGTCGGAAGGAACCAGCTTGCCATAATAGGCACGGGTGGAGTCGTCATCCGCTTTGACCGCAGCGCCGCTCAGGTCGATTCCGGCAAAGAGTCCTTTTGTGCGTGAATACACCAGAATCTTGTCCTTCATTTTCCAGTCAGTGCTTGCCTGGGCTTCACGACCCAAAGGACCGGCAGCCACGCCCGCCTCCGCGCCCAGTTTAAATTGCGATTGCAATAGCTGCTGCATGCCTGGATCACCAAGAAATACCATGACCAGGTCCACGGATTCCAGGCCGATCTGCGCGCCCCAGGTCCCGCCCGTGACGGCGAAAAATGCCGGCTCACTCCAGCCCTGGCCCGCGCGGCAGGTGGCTACGCCGCGTCCATGATTTGCGCCGAAGACAAAGCCGCCTTTGACCATGTCCGGCACCACAGCCACGCATTTAGCGCTGGCCAGCACCTCCTGCGGTATGGCATTGTCCGGTGCGTTCATGAGTTGTTTTAGGTCGTCGCCGGCATTACGGAGCCGCTCAACAATCTGTGCCTGCTCGCCATACACGGTTTTACCGCTGGCCGTTGTGGCCACGTGGTGCTGTGAACAACCGCACAATCCCAGAAAGAGTGAGGCTGCAAAAAGAGTTGTCAATACAGTTTTCATAGATTTTTCTCCCAGGTGGCCGGGACTACATTGCAAACAGACCTCATAAGGCTCCAGAGCGGGCCTTAACTGCCGTAGCGCTATAGTTTTTTAGAAATGTCTTGCGCAGGAACGCTGTTGCGGTTCCTGCATCCCGTCCCGCTTGCTGTTAAGACGAGGCCCACATAGGTTGAGTTGCATC
>DAHUXF010000386.1 GCA_027307295.1 Acidobacteriaceae bacterium | reverse complement strand
AGCGTTTATTACCACGATACACAATGGCATAAACAGTGTTTGGACACCGCAAAGACGGACTTTGACAACTGTCGCTCAGTCTGCAAGTGAGCGCAACGCAACATTGCAGTGAAAATCGACTCCACGCCGACCGCTTTCTATTATGGGATAATGCTGTTCGCGTCGCCCATGCTGGATATTTCCGGTGGGGCCCAAAACTTTAATCATGACATGCGCGACGCTTCAACGATGCCCAGAGAAGTGGCCCAAGCCATTGCTGGCGCACTCAAAGGTAACTCGAGGCTGAAAGGCCGCTACTTGTGAAGCCGGTTATTCGCCAGTCTTCAGGGAAAGACGTAGATGGAGACTAGCGATTTACATCGCCCGTAAAGCAGGTGCAACCGGCCGCCGGGCCGCGCGGACGGCGGGAAAGATCCCCCCGAACATCCCCATCAGCAGAGCAAAGGCGATTCCCAGACCAAGCAGGAGTGGCGTTACACGAAAGGCAAATGCCAGATGAGAAAATGTCTGCCAGTTCATGGCGCCTGTGGTGAGGCCATTAAGCGGGAGCACAGCGATGCACCCCAGCAATCCGCCAAATAAAGAAATCAGCAGCGCTTCAATCATGAACGAGAAAACCACGCTTCCAGCGCCAAAGCCCAGAGCGCGGAGCGTCGCGATTTCACGGGAGCGTTCGGCCACGGCGGAATACATGGTGTTTAAAGCGCCGAACACCGCGCCAATGCCCATCACAAAGGCCACGATCCCTCCCAGCACCAGAATGAGCGTAGTGAGCGTGCGCGACTGCTTGGCGTAATACTCAATCTCCGGAGTCACATCCACGGTAAGGCGCGGATCAGCGGTGGCGGCGTCTTTGAACTGCTGCAGTGAAGCAGCCGAATTCAGGTGGATGGTGAGCGACTGAAAAATGTTTTCCGGGCGATGATAGATCTGGTTGAGCACGCTCGCGTCACACCAAACCTCAGAATCAAAGGCGGACCCTCCGGCGTCAAAGACGCCGACAACATGCCATGTTCCGCCGCCGAACCTGACTGAATCTCCCAGCGTCAATCCGGTATACGTCTTGTCAACGTTCCTGCCCACCACCAGCTCCGGAAGACCCGGCTGAAAAAACCGCCCGTCTTTTATTTTGATCTTTGATCGCACGTCAAGCACTTTGGCGGAAACGCCGCGAACCTGTACATTCGCGTCCGTGCCTGTTGAGCGAAGCGGGAAAGGAGCAACCACCACGACTTCCGGCGTTACAAGCGGCCCTGCGGCGGCGTGGGCGACGCCCGGAAACTCTTCCATGATCTTGACCTGATCGAGCGAGATGCTGCTGTCCATCTCTGAGGTTGAACCGGCGCGGCGCACCATGGCGTTGTCATTCGATCCGGAGGAAACCAGCGTGGCCTTGAATCCGGAGGCCAACGACAGCATGGCAATAAAAACGCCAACGGTTCCGGCAATGCCCAGCACGGCCACCACGGCGGAGGTCCAGCGGTCTTTCACGCTGCGCAGGTTGTAAACAACAGGAATGGCCATGTCACACTCTCCGTAGCGCGTCAACCACGCGCAGCCGCATTGCGCCAATCGCGGGCAGAATGCCGCTGGCCGCGCCCACAAGCAGGGTCAGAATCATGCCCACAGCAATGGCGCTGGTAGGCAGAATAAAGAAGGGCAGAAGGCCTTTTGTTGGGTCTCCACTCAGGGTGAAGAGCTTGGCTAACCCAAGGCCCAATGCTCCGCCAATAAGGGCAATCAGCAGCGATTCAAACAGGACAAACAAAAGAACAAAGCGGTCTGAGTAACCAACGGCCTTGAGCACAGCAAGTTCGCTGGTGCGTTCGCGCACGGCAATGGCCATGGTATTTCCCGTAACCAGCAGCAGCGTAAAGAAGACAACGCTGCCAATGGTCATGATCAGGAATTGAATGTTGCCGAACTGCTTGACCCATCCGGCGGCGAAGGCTTTTTCAGTGTCCGTGTGCGTTTCAAAGGGAGAGTTGGCAAATTCGTTGTCAATTGCCTTTGAAATCTGCAGCGCATCATTTGCGTTTTCCAGCTTGACTGTGTACCAGCCAACATGTCCCTTAAATTGGGCCGGCACCTGTTCTTCAAAGCGCTGCCACTGAAACCAGAATTGTGTTTCATCGTCGGCCTGGCGGGTCCCATGGTAAATACCGTCAAGATTGAACTCCCACATGCCGCCCAGAAACGTTCCTTTAATTGGGATGCGATCTCCGACTTTCCAGCCAAAACGTTTGGCTGTGGCCGCGCCGGCGATGGCTCCCTGACGGTCTTTTACAAACGTCTCCCACTGGTCTTCAGGGACATCGAACTCAGGAAAAACCTTGCGCTGGTTCTCAACGTCAATGGCAAATTGGGGAAAGAAATTCCGTTCGTCCTGATACACGCCGCCGAACCAGTTATCATGCGTGATCTCCTTGATGCCGGGAATGCGTTTGATTTTGTCGGCATAGGCCAGCGGCAAAGGCTGGATGATGGAAGTCCGGTTGATGATGACCAGGCGGTCAGCGCCCGCAATGTCCACGCCGCCGCTGAAGGCCCCGCGGACCACCGCCAGAATGCCGAACAGGAACAGCGCCACGGCAAAGGAACCAATCGTCAGGACGAACCGGATTTTCTTGCGAAAAAGATTGGCGCGAATCAGTCCAAGGAATTTCATCGTGCACCTCCACTGGAGACCGTTTGCAGACGGTCTGCTTCCACCAGCACGCCTTTTTCCAGATGAAGAGTTACGTCCGCGCGGGCGGCGACCACGGGATCGTGCGTCACCATCAGCACGGTCTTGTGGTATTCCTTCACCAGGCGCAGGACCAGTTCCATGATTTCGTCCGCGCTTTTGCGGTCCAGATCGCCCGTTGGCTCGTCGCAGAGCAGGAATGTGGGATCGGAAACAATGGCGCGGGCGATGGTCACGCGCTGCTCCTGTCCGCCCGAGAGTTGGCGCGGGAAGTGGTGCATGCGGTCGCTCAGGCCAACCACGCCCAGGGCTGTCTCCACGTGCTGCCGCCGCTGGGCTTTGGAAAGCTTGGTGAGCAGCAGAGGCAGTTCCACATTTTGAAATGCGGTGAGCACGGGAATCAGGTTGTACATCTGGAAAATGAAGCCCACGTGCCGCGCGCGCCAGGCGGTAAGCCGGCTGCGCGACATGCTGGTGATCTCATCGCCTGCCACCGTGATGCTGCCGGCGGAAGGCACATCAAGCCCGCCCAGCAGATTCAGCAGCGTGGTTTTGCCGGAACCGCTGGGGCCCATAAAGGCCACAAACTCGCCCTGCTCCACGTCAAGATTCAGCGCGTGCAGCACTTGAATCTGCTCGCCGCCGCGAGAATATGTTTTACCCAGGCCACGGACCTGAATCAGACTATTTGCTCCACCGCCGCCATCCACACGGACCATTTTGTAAGCCCCTCCTACTGCTTTACTTCCACGGTCTGCCCGTCGCGCAGGTTTT
>DAHUXF010000385.1 GCA_027307295.1 Acidobacteriaceae bacterium | reverse complement strand
AATGCTGACGCTGATGATCTGCGAGCCGGTCACCACGTAACCCACCGGCGTTGAAGACTCATTGACGGCCGACTCATTGAATACTGTCATCTCCTGCGTAGCGCGCATGCCTTCCATCACGTTCATCACAGAAAGCGGGACAGCCGGCATGACCTTGTCTTCCACCGTGGCCTGAGGATTGGCCTCCAGCAGGGAGACATACAGGTGGTCATTCAAGTGTTCTTTATTCAGCTGCTCGATGGTGGAATGCAGGTCCAGGTGGCGCGTCATGGCCGGATTCACGCGATGCGCCCGGTCCAGCGTATCACCGTCACTCACCAGAATGCGCAGCGAGCCTTTGGGGACTGAAGTAGGCACGCGCACCGGGATGCGGCGCACAAAGCGGTCGCCACGGTAGGGGCGCAACACAGCCTCAATGGTGATCTCATCGCCGGGCCGCGCTTCGGTTACATCCGTGCGCGCGCTTTCCAGCACGGCGGAATGGCGCTCACGTTCCAGATCAAATTCCAGAGAAACGCCGCCGACGTTCGGGGCCTCAAAAGGATTCTCGTAGATGCGGTCAAAGTGGTCGCCCAGGGCCGTAGCCACGGCATAGGCGGTGGGCGTGGCATCCACGGGAGAAAACATGTTGGTCATCCGCACGTCAGAGAAACCGTTGACGTGAATGCGGCCATTCATGCGATAGGTGGTCTCTTCACCATATTGATTCATGCCCATCAATGCGTTGTAAACCGTGGCCATCATCATCAATGGAGTGAGCTTGGCATTGTTCAGGACTTCATAGTGATACTCGCGCGGGCCGCTGGGACCATGAATGCTCAGGGTCACCGGGATCATGCGTGGTTCGCGATTGAAGCGCCCGAGAATTCCCGTATGACGGTCCTGCACAAAAGCGCCAACAGGCTCGGTGGTGTTGATGATCTTGAAGGCATTCAGCGGCGAGGCCAGGGTCGCGACCACGTTGGCTTTGTTCATGGGCATATCGATCATTCCATATTGCGTGAGCGGATGCCCACAGGCCAGCAGGTGCTCGCTGTCCATGTAAGTGACGGTGCAGGTAGCGGCCACGGACATGTCGCCGCGGACCAGAATAGCGCTGACCGCGGAGCCGGGAACCAGTGGTTCCGGTTGCTTCTCCGTGCTGGCTGCGCCCGCGCCCATCACAGGCGTGATTCCCAACGAGGAAAAATTCGGCGCAAACTGGCGGACCGCCGCTTCGTTGAATCCGTTAAAAACAAACGGCGCATCAATGGGCTGGAGAAATTGCGAATAGCTCTGGATAGGATTGCTGTCTGTGCCGGGACCGCTGGTTTTGGTGGCCGTTGCCGGCAGCTTGGCGGAGGAAGCTCCGGACTGCGGCACACTCTGGTCAAATTCATTGATCTCCAGCATCTGCTCAATGGGCGTGATGCCGGCAATTGCCTCTTTGGAGAACTGGCCGATGCGGTACGCAATCGCGCCCAGCAGCTTGCCGTTGATATAGACCGGGCTGCCGCTCATCCCGGCCACCACGCCGGTGTATTCGGCTTTTTCGCCCAGCAGCTTCACCAGCACCACGTCACTCCTGGGACCGTTCATGCTGCGCAGCACGCCCAGCACCTCAATCCCCATGGGCTCAGGCTGTGTGCCTTGAAACACGGTGTATCCAATGCCTTTCATCCCGGGACGCACGTCGTCCACCTTCATGATCTGGACTGAGGCAGGCAAGTCGTGCTGTGCAGTTGGGGTGAGGGCGGGAGCCTGGGCGCGGGCCATGCTCAGCAGGAACAACAGGGCGAACGATAACAAAGAGGCTTTTTTCATACTGCAATTCCAACGTTAGGACAATACAATGTACGAACCGCTTCTGCGAAGCAGGAAATGCCACTGGAAAGCTGAATTCGTGCATCTATACTAATGTACAAACTCATAAAAAGGCAGCCAGAAATGTTCTTAATACATGCCGCAAAATCATCCGTATTTTCTAAGGGAAAGGCCTGTGGCCAGACCGTTGCCGCGTTGCTGTTCATAGGCTTACTGGGGTTAGCGCCCTCCGCCAGCCGAGCGCAGGATAAGCCCGCCAGCCAGCCCACGCCTACTCCATCGGTCCAGCAACCATCGAACGCGCCTGCGGAAGCCGGCGGGCCGCAAGGCGATATAGGCCCCATCGCAGTGCCCAAGAAAAAAGAAGAAGCACCAAAAAGGGACGATACTCCCAAAGGTCCCAAGAAAACAGAAGGCACAGAACCCTTCTCCATGCGCGTCTCGTCCCAACTGGTCACGCTGGATGTGGGAGTCCTATCCAAGGACGGCACTTTTATTCCCGGACTCAAAAAAGAATACTTCCGGGTGCTGGAAGACAATGTTCCCCAGACCATCACGAGCTTCAACCAAATCCAGGCGCCCATTACCGCCGTGCTGCTGGTGGAGTTCTCCAACAACCAGTACTTCTATTCCTTTCAGATTGACTCCATCAAGTCTGCTTACGTGTTCTCGCAGAGCCTGAAAAAAGATGACTGGGTGGCCATGATTTCCTATGACATCAGGCCACACATCCTGGAAGACTTCACGCAGGACAAGCGCGCGATTATGGGGGCCGTGGGATCCCTGCAACCCGGCATGGCCATGAGCCAGGAAACCAATCTCTTTGACGCTCTTTATGACACACTGGACCGGCTGGAAGGCGTGGAAGGGCGCAAGTACGTGATTCTGATTTCCAGCGGACGCGACAGCTTCAGCAAGCGCAACCTGGACCAGATCCTGAAAAAAATTCAGGGCACCAAAGACATCGCCATTTACACCGTCAGCACCGGCAAGGCCCTGCTGAATTACGCAGAGACGCACGGCCTGATGCGTTATCTGTGTCCCATCACCGAATTCAACTGCAACATGACATTTCTACAGGGTGATAACCAGATGCGGACCTTTGCCCGGATGACCGGCGGCAAATCTTTCCAGCCGATCTTTGACGGCCAGTTGCGGGAAATCTTTGGCGACATCGCCCAGACCATCCGCAATCAGTACAGCCTGGCGTATCATCCCACCAACTCCGCGCAGGATGGCTCTTTCCGGAAAATTAAAGTGGAACTGGTGGATGAAACCGGCCACCCCTTGCGCCTGAAAGATGAAAAAGGCAAAGACGTGAAATACCAGATCGTGGCGCGCGAGGGTTACAAAGCCAAACCGCAGGTGGAGTAAGCGCGGCGCAAGGTTGGGCCGGCCCGCCTGCTGAAATTCAGGCCAGCGCGGGTGACGGAGAAGCAGCTTGTGGGGAAATGTATACATCCCACCGTGGCGAAGGAACTATCACCACGCTGAATTTTTCGTCTAGCGAAAAAAATGCTGCAACAGCACCAGCAGCCCCACGCCCAGAAAGACCACCAGGGCCACGGATATGCCCGGTTCCTTGTTGACCTCGGGAATTTCCGTCATCGTGGCTTCCGTCAGCAACAGGATGCTAGCGACTGACACGGCATTTTCGAGCGAG
>DAHUXF010000384.1 GCA_027307295.1 Acidobacteriaceae bacterium | reverse complement strand
GCCGGTTGAAAGATCGAGCGCCGCCAGACCAACCGCTCCTGAAGCTCTCGCCAAGGCCGCTAAAAAATTGTTTTCCTCCGAGCCCACGCTGGAATCAATGGCTGTGCCGGGAGTCAGCACGCGTGTTACCTCCCGCCGCACCAGCTTTTTGGCTACGCTGGGGTCTTCCATTTGCTCGCAGATCGCCACCCGAAAGCCCTTGCGCAGCAACTTTGAAAGATAGTTTTCCGCCGCGTGGTAGGGCACGCCGCACATCGGGACGGCAATTCCTTTTTCCTTGTTGCGCGAAGTCAGCGTGATTTGTAGCTCCCGCGCTGCAATTACTGCATCTTCAAAGAAAAGTTCATAGAAATCACCCAGGCGGAAGAAGAGCAGGGCATTGGGATGTTCTTTCTTAATCGCGGCATATTGCCGCATCAGTGGGGTGGAGGGCTCGGTCATGTGAATACAGCTGACTTCCGCGGTGATCTTAAAATTAGGCTGGTGAGCGGATTATATAGCGCCGTGCTGTGCAAAACGCAATCGATTGTGTCTGGCGCGCACGGCGCTTTTCAGGCGTGGCAAAGGTCCTGTCTTGCAGCGTGTCTAGGCCTGTGGATTGAGAGCGCAACAATGAAGCAGCTTGGACTCCACTGGATGCCAGAAGCTCTGGCATTCACGGTTTCGTTCCGTCGCCACCAGGAGCATCATGGTTCCTTCTTTTACTGGAACGTCCGGTATGCGGTAGACAACGGGGAAGCTGCGCTGGTCAATCAAGCCTGCCGTACCGTAATACAGCATGGTCACGGTGTCCTCATTGGCCAACAGGGTATATCGAGTGTTAGGTTTTGCTTCTGACCGCAACAACTCTTCCAACGTGCTTATGCTGACCATGTAGCAGAGTTCCATGGCGTCGAGATTCCTTTCCGGCGGGCATGGGAAACTCGAAAAACTTTTCAGATGCCCTGGTCCTATCTGAGTAGTGTGCAATCACTCCCATTCGTTTCGCGGAACATTGTAAAGATCTAAATATTGCCGCGTAACGTTTTAGTAAAAATCATGCAGCGCGAATTGCCCATTTGCTAACTCAGGGATTCCCTTATCGTCTAAGACACAAGAACGACGAAAAAGAGACGGAACCTTTTTTTGCGGGCAACGTATTTGTCAGAGATGACGATTGTGAAGCGTGAGCCGCTTCGCACGAAACAATAACCCGGCACGATCAGCATAGGGGTATGGGAATATTGGCGCCTACGGTTTGGCGGCCCCAGGCGCTAATATTCCCCGAGAAAGCCTGCGCCTGCGCGCAGCTTTCTCCAAACCCCGGCAGCATTTTAGGCCATTGGCGGGAATTTGCAAGCTCACCCAAAGGCAGGCCGCCCTCAGCCGGTTCCCGACGCTTATCGGGAAGAATCAGGAGCGGTTTATGAAGTCCTTATTGTTTTCCAGAATCATTACAGCCATATTTGCATTGGCTTTCACCACAAGCGCGTTTTGCGCCAGTGCTATGCACAAGGCGGACTTTCAGCTGTCAGAAGCAACACAGGTGAACGGGAACCAGTTGCCGGCGGGTGAATATACAGCCAAATGGCAAGGCTCTGGTCCCAGCGTCCAGGTAAGCATTACGCAAGGCAAAAAGGTGATTGCAACCGTGCCGGCCCAGGTGGTCGAATTAAGCAAGCCCGCGAATGACACGCAGGCTGAAGTAAAGAACTCAGGGAATGGAGATCGTACACTCACGGTCCTGCGTTTTTCCGGCAAGAAATATTCATTGGCCCTGGGGACCGGATCCGGCAAAGCAGAATCCACAAATTAAGCAGGAGCATGTGCATTTTCCGGGAGCAGGCAACTGCTCCCATTCTTTATTGCTCCAAACATTGGCCAGCAAACTGACTGCCCGGAAAGCAAATCGTCAGTAGCAATTGCAGGTGCCGTGAGTTGTCTTACCTTTGGAAGCTACTGGGCAGGTGTACTTGGACTTCAGTTACCGGTCCATTCCGCCAGCTCATGTATACTTTTGAATCTGGCCGGAACATCATTGGAGGAGTATTGAATATGCAATTTGATTTGCGGCAATACCTGCGTGTGGTGATTGCTCTTGGGTTGGTTGCACTTTTCATTGTTCCCACGGAAGCTCTAGCACAGAGCCATGTGGTCAGCCCGGCTGATTTGCAGCAACAGGCAGTCGCAGCGTCACAGGTAAGACAGCACAACCTGGATTCAGTCCAGCGTATTCTGGCCACACCTGCTGCTGAAAAGGCCATGAAGTCTGCCAAGATTGATGTCCAGCAGGTCAGGACCGCTGTTTCAACCCTCAACGATCAGGAACTGGCACAGTTGGCTGCGCGGGCTGATAAGGCGCAGGCGGATTTTTCTGCCGGTACTCTCACCGAGCGCGACCTGATCCTCATTATTCTCGGCATTGCAATCCTGGTGTTGATTATTGTGGCAGTGCGTTAGAGAAATTTGTATGGTCCAACGTAAACCGCAGAGACTGTTGTTATGGATATGTCTCTGCGGTTTCGCTTTTGCAGCAACAACACCGGCCATATGGCTGGATGTTCCATTTATTCGGCAGGAAAAAGAGGGTTGCGGCGCAGCCAGTATTGCCATGGTGATGCAGTATTGGCGGCAGCAACAGTCTCTTCCCGCTGAAAAAGACATGGACGCCGCTGTAATTCAAAACCAGCTTCATTCCAGTAAAGAGCATGGGATTCGCGCGTCAGAGGTGGAACGCTACTTTCAGCAGCACGGCTTCCGGACGTTTGCGTTTTCTGGTAAATGGTCTGACCTGCGGGAACATCTGGAAAAAGGACGCCCATTGGTCGTGGCCATCAAGCCTTCAGCCCTGGAAACAGCGTTGCATTACGTTGTGGTCGTGGGCATTGATCCGGAGCAGAACATCTTGTATGTGAATGATGCTGCGCAGCGCAAACTGCTGAAACAGGAACGCGCGAGTTTTGAAAAGCAATGGACCGCAGTAGGGAACTGGACGCTGCTGGCGATCCCGCAGCGATGAGTTGAAAATGCGTGTGCTGATTTCATTTGTCATCTTGATCTGGGCCGTTTGCGCCTGAGAGGTCAAAAATCTCAATCAAACTGTTTTGTAAACTGCTGGTCTTCTGCGCAGCGCAATGCTGTCTGCTGGCTCTTGCGCAAAGCAGTCCCGGCGACAGCGCCAGGCAGTTGTTTGAGCAGGAGCGTTGGCCGGAACTCGTCCAGTTATTGCAGGCCGCTCCGCAACGGTCTGCCGATCTGGACTATTACTATGGCGTAGCCCTGGCCCATCTGGAGCGTTGGGAAGATGCGCGCCAAGCGCTGCTGGAAGGCCGCATGTTGGCGTTGCAGGACAAGCGCTTTCCCGTTGAGCTGGCCGGTGTGGCGTTCAAACAAAAGCGAATTCATGAAGCAAAGCTGAATTTGCATCGTGCGCTGGCGCTTGATCCCTACGATTCATACGCGAATGATTTTCTTGCCACCATCTACTTCCTTGAGGGC
>DAHUXF010000383.1 GCA_027307295.1 Acidobacteriaceae bacterium | reverse complement strand
ATGGAGATGGCAAATAACCTTCAACACTGGGTCGACCGAATCCGCGCCGGGGACGCGCGCGCGCTGGCCCGCGCCATCAGCACCATTGAAGACAATCATCCGCAGGCCCGCGAGTTGCTGAAAGCTCTCTTTAACCTCACCGGACATGCCCGCGTGATCGGCCTGACCGGCGCTCCGGGCGCAGGCAAGAGCACATTGGTGGACCAACTGGCGCGCGAATACCGGCGGCAGGAGCGCACGGTCGGGATCATCGCCGTCGATCCCACCAGCCCATATACGGGCGGAGCTATTCTGGGCGACCGCATACGCATGCAGGCCCATCACGCCGATCCTGGGATTTTCATTCGCAGCATGGCCACGCGCGGCAATCTGGGCGGGCTGGCCCGCGCAACCACGGACGCAGCCACCGTGCTGGATGCGGCGGGTAAAGACATTGTGTTGATTGAGACCGTGGGCGTTGGCCAGGATGAGATCGACATCGTCCGCCTGGCCGATGTCACGGTGGTGATTCTGGTGCCGGGCATGGGCGACGATGTGCAGACCATCAAGGCCGGCATCATGGAGATTGCCGATATTTTCGTCATCAATAAAAGCGACCGTGAAGGTGCAGACCGCGTGGAGCGCGAAATCCGCTCCATGCAGTCTCTCGCCATCCGTGCCGACAAGTGGACCCCGCCCATCGTCAAGACCGTGGCCAGCGAAGGCAAAGGAATTGCCGAACTGGCCGCCGCCATTGTGAATTACGAGCAATACCTGCAACAGAAGAGCCTGCTCTTGAAGAAGAAAATCAGCAGTTGGCGTGAGCGCCTGCTTGAGATGCTGCGCGATTCGCTGATGGAACGTCTTTTGACGGAGCGTCTGCCGGAAAGCGAGATCGCGCGCCTGGCCGCCGATGTTGCGGAACATCGCCGCGATCCGTACTCACTGGTGGAAGAGATTGTGAGCAATTTTGAAGGAGCGGAGAAGATATGATGTTGCGCCGCCACTCTGGTCCCCACCATTCCTTTATTATCATCTGTGGCCCAGTTGGAAAATTTTCGCCTCAAGGTGTTCCGCGCGGTTGCTGAACATCTGAGCTTTCGCAAGGCCGCGGAACATCTTTTCCTCTCCCAGCCCGCCGTGACTCTGCAAATCAAAGCGCTCGAAAGTGACCTGGGCGTGCGCCTCTTTGACCGTGCGGCTGGCCGAATTTCGCTCACCCGTCAAGGAGCAGTTTTGCTGGGTTATGCCAACAAGGTCGCGGCCCTGGTTTGCGAGGCCGAACGGGAGCTTGGCACTGAGGACGGCAAAGTTTCAGGAGAGCTGCCGCTGGGAGTTTCCACCACCATAGCGCAGTATGTTCTTCCACGGCTGCTCGGGGCCTTTCTGGACGAGCACCCTCGCGTGCAATTCTCCCTGCATAGAGGCAACACCAGCGAAATTGTGAGTCTTCTGATTGGAGGCAAAGTGTCCATCGGCCTCATCGAGGGCCCCGCGCGCGACCGGAGCGTGCGCACGGAGCCTTTTATGGAAGATGAGCTGGTCTTGATCGCGCCACCGGATTTTGCGTTCGACCATTTGTCCCGCAGTCAATTCGCAGCTCAGAGCCTGCTGATGCGCGAACAGGGATCAGGCTCTCGCCGGGTGGTGGAAACGGCGCTGGAGAAGGCCCGCATCAAACGCAGTTTTTTTAAGAAAGTAATGGACCTTGATTCCACGGAAGCTATCAAGTCCGCAGTGGAAGCGGGGCTTGGCGTCGGCTTCGTTTCACGCTGGGCCATCTCCAAGGAACTGGAATTGGGCGTGCTGAAAATCGTCCAGGTCAGCAGCATCAAAGTCGCCCGCCACTTTACGCTTATTTCGCGTACAGGACCAGAGCCTCAAGGCCCGGTTGGCGCATTTCGCCTATTTGCGCTCGCGCGCGCCCATCTGCTCTGCAACATGGCACGAAAGCCGCTGCAAGCAGTTCCGGCCGATAAGACAAACTAATCGCCAATCAGAATTACTGCTTGGACGCGAGTTCTATCTCTGCGCCACACTCACATCTTGCGTAAAAGTATTTTCTTTGTGGGCTTGGCACTGGCGGCAAGCGGATTGCTTTCGCCGTCTTTCGCGCTGCTGGGCGGACTGATTTACGGATTTACCGTGGCCCACCCGTTTCAGGCAGCAAGCAAGCATCTGGCAAAATTTCTGTTGCAAGCCTCCGTAGTCGCTCTCGGCTTTGGGATGAATCTCCAGGAAGTCCTTCATGCCGGGCGTTCCGGCTTTTTGTACACAGCGGCCAGCATTACCCTGGCGATGCTGTTAGGGCTCGGACTCGGTTCTCTGATGCGGGTTGGCAAAAAATCAGCGTTCCTTATCAGTGCAGGCACGGCGATTTGCGGGGGCAGTGCCATTGCGGCCGTCGGGCCGATTGCCGAGGCAAACGAGGAAGAAATGGCCGTGTCTCTGGGGACCGTGTTTATCCTCAACTCTGTTGCGTTGATTTTGTTTCCTCTGCTTGGATACGCGTTGCGCATGAGTCAGGAACAGTTTGGCCTTTGGTCGGCGCTGGCGATTCACGATACCAGTTCAGTGGTGGGCGCCAGCGCCCGGTATGGTCCAACGGCGCTGGCCATTGCCACCACGATTAAACTGGCGCGCGCCCTTTGGATTGTCCCGTTATCTTTTGTAACCGCTGTCACGCTCAAGTCCAAAGCGCGTATCCAATGGCCGTGGTTCATTGTGCTGTTTTGTCTTGCAGCCCTGTTGAATACTTTGCTGCCGGCTTTCAATGTGGCTTTCCTAGTGCTCAGCCATCTTGGAAAAATCGGCCTTACGGTAACGCTGTTTCTGATCGGCACAGGATTAAACAAACAAACGCTCAAACACGTTGGCGTACGTCCGCTGCTGCAAGGGCTTGCTCTCTGGATCATCGTCGGCGTTGGCACGCTGGCGCTGATTCGCTGGAACTGGATTCACCTGTAAGGATCAGCTGCCACTTTCTTTCCGGGCTTCTTTTTCCACTTCACGCTTCAATTGTGACAAGCTCTCTTCCCAGAAATTGTCCAGAAAAGCCCGCAACTTGCCAAACCCCTCTTTGCGCAGGCTGTAAAGCCTGCGTGTACCCTGGCGGCGCTCGAAGAGCAGGCCGGCATTGGTCAGGACACGTAAATGCTGCGAGATGCCGGGACGGGTGGAGCGAAAGTGTTTGGCAATTTCGCCGGCCCGGAGTTCGTGCCGCGAATGGACCAGGGTCAATATGGCAACCCGGCGCGGCTCAGCCAGGGCCTTTAAAATCACATTCATCTGTCGCGAACTCTTCATAGCGACATAAAGCGGGGCAGTTTCTGCATTCCTGAAAAGGGGCAGCTTTTCTGCATTCCTTTCGTTCGCCAGAGTAACACATTGGCTTTGTGCGCATGGTTGGCAACGCATGCCGCTGCGTTGGGGCGATCGCAATTTCAGATCGAGCAGGCCAAGCCCAGGAGTTGCCAGGGAGTCAGGAACATGTTCGTAATG
>DAHUXF010000382.1 GCA_027307295.1 Acidobacteriaceae bacterium | reverse complement strand
TGCCAATTGCTGTTTTCTACTCCCCATAGTGCAGCAACGAAAACACGTCGTACTCCTTCAGCTTGTCCCGCCCGTTCAGAAAATCGAGTTCGACCACGAACCCCAGCCCGGCAATTTCCGCTCCCAGCGAATGGGCCTGGCGCGCAGATTCTATGATCTTTTTTGAATTGCCGCTGAAATCACCGATGGTGGGGTTAATCTGCCCGAGAGCAATCTTCACATCTTTAGTTTAAACCGCTGCTCCACTCCCCGTCAGCCCCGCACATCAGAGCGGAGGCGGCGGCTTGGGCGGGTCCGCCTGGGGAGGATCGGCAGGGGGCGGGCCATTATTGTCCCCAGGAGATTTGCCCGTGGTGCCCCACTGCGGCTCTTCCCGCTGGGGTGACTGGCCTTGTCCCTCCGCGCTTCCCTTTCCCGGTTGGAGCATCGGATCGGGCTGCTCATCTGGTCTCTTGAGCGTGGGCCGGTGGGCTGGCTGATCGGGCTGGGGAGCGTTGCTCACGTCCTGGGGAGAGGTGCTGGCTTTCAGCGAAGCCATGGTCGGCACGCCGTCTTTCACTTCAACCTCTTTCTCCGTCTTGACAGTAATCTGTCCGCCCACCTTGGCGGTCTTTACCATCACAACTTCATCGCCGACAAAACGCACAAATACAACGTCCTGCGGGGCCGTGCCGTAAATCCATTCTTCATAGTCATGGCCCTTCTCGTCTTTCTCGCGGACTTTTTGCTGCGGGCGTTCTTTGGCCATCACCACCATGTCATGGTTCATGCCAACCAGCACTTCATGGTGCTTTACGGCTTCCTTGATCTTCGGCGGCAGCGTGTCCACAAAAACCTCAGCCGCGGTCTTTACGGAAAAGTCCAGCACCGGCCCCAGGATCGCTTTCAGCTCCGCCCCGGTCATTTCCGGCACGTGCTTTTTAAATTCCACGGTCAAGCCGGCTCCTGTTGCCTGCGCGGCATTGGGGTCTACTCCACCCGTGCTGCCGCCCATCCCGGAAATCTCAATGTGCTGGTACCACTTGGATTTTTTCTTGGGCCCGCCATTGATTTCCAGATAAATCGACTTTTCCCGGAAAGAGATATTGGTAATCTGCACGCGGTCGCCGACCTTGGCAGCAGCGCCATTGGTAATCGCCATTTTGTAAAGCTGTGCATCGCCTGGGCGGACAGTTCCGTCCGGATTAATCACCATGCTCTTGTCGCCAACCGGAAAGTTTTTGCGCACGTGCGCAAACTCCGCATCCAGAATGCGGATCAACTGCATTTTGGTGCCGTCAAGAAGGTTCTGCCTGCGCTCCAGTTCAACAGGCTTAAGCTGCGGAGTGCTGGAATCCTGGGGCGCGGCAACGGGCGCGGGCATGGCAGGCGATTGCGTGTGGGTATCCAGCGATTTGCCCTGCCCTGGTATTACAACAGGTGAAGACTGGCCCAGGGCAAAACCTGCAACGCTTAAAACCAGGCAAAATGCGGAAACTGAAAGCCGTGACATAAGGCACCTGTAGCTGCTGTCTCTTTCATCATTCGCTAAAATAGCCTTTTTTTCAACCACATTGCAGCAGCCAGTCATTTAGATGCAGATCCGGCAATTCGCGTCAAAAACCGCGCAGCTCATCCCAGGGCTATTCCGCACCCGTCATTCCGCACCCAGGGACCTTCCGCTCACAGTAAGGCCGTCTCTGGCCACCAGAGCGGGCAGCACCTGGCCGCCATAACTGCGCAAAGCCGCTGAAACGTGCTCGCGGTTTTCCGGCTCAGTAAGAAATACCCCGCAGCCACCGCCGCCAGCGCCACAGACTTTGGCTGCCAGCGCTCCCTGCCGCAATGCCACCGCCACCAGCTTTTCAATGATTGGCGTTGTAATCTTTGGCGCGTTGGTCTTGCGCAGCTTCCATTCCTCGCGCAGCAGCCTGGCTACCTGCTTCCAGTCTGCCAGTGATAGCGCGTGGTGCATGGCGCGGGCAATTTCGCCAATGCGTTCAAAATTCCTGAAGATTTTCTTGTCGCCGTTGATATGGGCCTTGAAAACCTCCCAGTTGTTGATTCCGGACTGTCGTGGCGCTCCGGTATAGACCAGCACAAACCTGCGGTCCAGCTCTTCCGGAGCCACGCGCACCGCTGTGTGATGAATTCCATCCGGGTCCAGGTGAATAGCGTTGACGCCGCCATAGAGAGCAGGATAGTAATCCTGGCACCCGGTTGGGACCTTGATCAGCTGGGCTTCCACGTTCTGTGCGATCACGCGCATCTGCTCGCGGTCCAGCTTTTTGCCGGTATAGCGCGCCAGCGCCGCCGTGGTGGCGATCATCAGCGCCGACGAACCCGAGATTCCGGCTCCTGCCGGCGACTCCGAGCTGGTCTCAATCTCAAACCCGCCTTCCGGCGCAAAGACACGCGTCAGATAAGCGGCCAGCGGATGTTTAAACTTGTGCGTGGAACATAATTGCTCCAGGCTGGCAAATTCCTCTTCCACCTTTGTATCAAGCGACTTAAGGCGGACGGTTTTTTCCGGCAGTCGGGTAATGCGGCAGCGCGTGAGCACATTCACAGCAAAATTCACCGTGACCGCACCGGGATGAAACAGGTAGAGAGGCCAAAGATCCATGGTGCCGCCGGCCAGGTCAACCCGGCAAGGGGCGTGAGCAACGATCGTACCGGGAGGAGGCAAATTTATTCCGTATAGAACTGGGCCATATTGCGGAACTTGTTATAGCGGCCGTCCAGGAGCTTCTGCACCGGCTGATGCTTCAGCTCATTGAAGTGCTTAAACAGCACGTGGTCCACCAGCGCGGCGGCGGCATCATGATCTTTGTGCGCCCCGCCGTCCGGTTCGGGGATAATATCGTCAATAATCGCCAGTTCCTTCAGATCAGGCGCGGTAATGCGCAGCGCCTGGGCCGCAATCTCTTTCTTGGCGGCGTCCCGCCACATAATAGATGCGCAACCTTCGGGAGAAATCACCGAGTACACCGAATTTTCCATCATAAACACGCGGTCAGCCACGGCAATGGCCAGCGCTCCGCCGCTGCCGCCTTCTCCCGTGATGGTGGTGATGATGGGAACTTCAATCCGCGCCATCTCGCGCAGATTGCGGGCAATGGCTTCCGCCTGTCCGCGTTCTTCCGCGCCCAGCCCCGGATATGCGCCTGGGGTATCTACAAAAGTAAAGATAGGGCAGCCAAATTTTTCTGCCATCTTCATGCAGCGCAGGGCCTTGCGGTAGCCTTCAGGATTGGCCTGGCCGAAGTTGCGGAGAACACGCTGCTTGGTGTCACGCCCCTTCTGGTGGCCGACCACCATGACATTTTCTCCGTGATACCGCGCCATTCCGCATAGGATGGCCGGATCGTCGCCAAAGCAGGCGAGCGCGATGCCCC
This sequence comes from Acidobacteriaceae bacterium, assembly GCA_027307295.1. Classification (GTDB taxonomy): domain Bacteria; phylum Acidobacteriota; class Terriglobia; order Terriglobales; family Acidobacteriaceae; genus Angelobacter. The sequence continues at coordinate 106 of DAHUXF010000382.1, read as the reverse complement.
TGAACCGAACGGCCTGACTGAGGCCCGTCAAGGTTGCAGCGGCCGATATGGTCACTTGGGTCGCCGAGTCAACACTTATCACCGTGGCGCCCGCCGGAATTCCGTT
>DAHUXF010000381.1 GCA_027307295.1 Acidobacteriaceae bacterium | reverse complement strand
GCCTCCCATTGGTTGAGGGAAGCAGTCCAGAAAGCGCAGCCGTCACTGACCGGCATGCCGGCCAAACCTCGCTCGGCCAGCTCATTGTTGTATCCCGCAAGAAACGGAAACTGGGTGAAGGCCTTTTCAAAAGAGCCGAGCGAATGCGCAACCTGCTGAATGGCATGCAGCACCGCCTGGTAAAAGCACAGTTTGAAATGGTTCACCGGCAAGGGCCGGAGATCGGCAAATGGGTTGGGACGCTCCTTCATTCATTATGCTGAGAAGCACGAGCCGGGCCAAACAGAACACCGCTCAAACCGCGCAGTTTCAAGAAGAAAGAAGCAGCGCGATACCGATGTAACACGCCCGAATGTTACATCTTGTTACGTTTCAATTCGGAAGCCACTGGTTCCAGAGTTGGTGTACTTTCCTTCGTTACAGATTGCGCAGACGAGAAGCCTTACCACTGATTGCACGATACTTCTTCTTGTACCGGCGTACCAACTAGGAAACTGCTCTACTTAGCCTGGATTGAGTACTTCACCATCTTGCGGTAGAGCGTCATGCGTGAACAGCACAGAATCTCCGCTGCTTTGTTGCGGTTCCCGTCAGCCGAGGTCAATGCCCCCACAATTCGCGAACGCTCATCGCCATACCGGGCGGAGGAAGAGCGCAGTGTATGCTTCACATGGGCCGGCAGGTCAGACACTCCCACGGAGCGCGAGGACGAAAGCACCAGCATTGATTCCAGCACATTGCGCAGTTCGCGCACGTTGCCCGGCCAGTGATACGTTTGCAATCGCCGGACAAGATCGTCCTCAATCCAGCGCACCGGTCCCTGGTGCCGCTGCTGCAGGTCGCGCATCGTATGCTCCACCAGTTCCGGGATGTCTTCCAGCCGCTCGCGCAGTGGCGGCAGTGTCAGGCGCACCACGTTCAGGCGAAAATAAAGGTCTTCGCGAAACTTTTTCTCCTGCGTAAGCGTTTCCAGGTCTTGATTGGTAGCCGCCAGCACGCGCACCTGCACTGGCGTATCCACGTTGCTTCCCAGCCGCTGGACCACGCGGGTCTCAATGGCCCGCAATATCTTGGCTTGCGATGCCAGAGACATGTCTCCAATCTCATCCAGGAACAACGTGCCTCCGGAAGCATGTTGCAGCTTTCCTTCGCGGGAAATGTTGGCCCCGGTAAAGGCGCCGCGCTCATAACCAAAAAGCTCGCTCTCCAGCAGCGTATCCGGCACCGCCGCGCAGTTCAGGGCCACAAACGGACGCGCGCCGCACCGGCTGTTCTTGTGGATCAGCTGGGCCACCAGTTCTTTTCCTGTGCCGGTTTCACCGGTAATCAGTACGCTGACATCAGCGGTGGCGATCCTGGCGATCTGGCTGCGCACCCGCCGCATCATGGCCCCGTTCCCAGCCAGGCGATGACCATCAATCAGGCCACAGTCTTCGTCGCGCGCCGTGCCACGACGAGGACGCTGCTGGACCAACGAAGTCAGGGTGGCAACAATTTTCTCGCGCGGGGCGTCCCGTTCCAGCATGTCAGAAGCCCCGGCACGCATGGCGCAGATGGCGTTTTCAGCGGATATGTTGGAAGTAAGAATCAGGAGCGGGCAACTGCGATCAATGCTGCGGACCTGCTCAGCAATCCGGCACGCCTGAATGTCCATAATAGCGGAGGTGACCACAACCATGCAGCCCGGCGAGAGCTGCTCCACCGACTCCATGAGCCGTGATTCTGAGTGGGCAGGTAGCATCTCCCAGCCACACGTCTCTAATGCCTCACTCAAAGCCGCTGAGGGAGCATCCTCCTGCGTGAATACAATGACCTTCTGCAACACGCTGTTTCCTCTTTTTCTGAAACAAGCTGACAGTGCTGCGCTGTCATTTTTTTTGCGCGCCCAACGACTGCAAAAAATCCGCGCCCGTGAACGCAAATTTTTGGCGAAATGCTGTACCCGTATTGTAGTGCTCTAATGATTCAGACCGTTTCCTGGCCCGCTAACTATTTTTTTCATTTTCACCATTATTTAATACCTCGGATCCACCAGACAAGGCAAGGCCGCGCATTTCAAACCAGAACTGGAAAATTCTGCGATTGTTCTGCGTTTATACTTACTTGTCTGATGAAATATTAGCTTGTGCAGGCGATTTTACTCTGTGATCGCAATCACACGCAGGGGGCTGCCTGATCCATTCACAATTTTCAGCGGTGCAGCAATCACAACAGCTCCTACAGGCGGGAGCTGGTCCAGATTACATAATCCAGCCAGCCCGAACTTGCCGCTGCCGTGCATAATGTAATGATTGGGAAACGGCGGATCAAAGGTTGCGGCGCGGCCTGCATCCGTGCCAACCGTTTCTACTCCAACGCCCAGAACATCACGCTCTTTCGCCAGAAACTCCGAGCATTCCTTGACAAAACCGGGCGTGTGCGGCCCGTCACTCTGCAGATTGATGTATTGCTGCGGATCAGTGCGTTGCGACCACGCGGTGCGTAATAAAAACCATGCCCCGGACGGAATGCGTCCGTAGGACCGCTCCCATTGCTGCACCCGCTCCACGGTCAAAAGAAAATCAGCGTCCCTGGCCACATCTGTGCTGACGTCAAGCACACAGGCCGGCCCAACAAACTTCTTTGGGCTGATCTGATCGACGCTGTTTTCCGGTAGGTCTTTCCCGCTCACCCAGTGGATGGGCGCATCAAAGTGCGTGCCGGTATGCTCGCCGGTCTCAAACCCGTTCCAGTACCATGCAGGTCCGCGATCGTCATAACGGGAAATCTCCCACATGCGAAACTGCGGAGTATTAGGCCACTGCGGCGGCAGCGGCAAAAGAGGCGTCAGCGCGCTGAGCGGCTGGGTAAGATCGACAATACGCAGTGCGCCGCTATTCAGTTGCGCCACCAATTCAGTCAGGACTCTTGCCATCGGCTTCAGGTTTCCTTCGGTAATAAAGTAACAGGCATAGGATGCGCCGGCCACGTTATTGTTTCGCAGATTGGACCTCGCCGCATCGCAATCATAATTTGTGCGCCTTCACGTCAGGATGTCCGGGCCGATGGATGATGTTCAATCCACTGCCAATCGAATCTAGCTTAAAACCTCAGGCGCAAGGCAAGCTGCACCTGTCTGGGATTGAAAACGGCGCGCGGCGTCCCGTAACTTGGGTTGGGCGATCCCTCTTTGAACTGCTGTGTCGCCGAACATCCCTGGGCTGTACTGTTGAAGTTGCAAAAGTCTGCCGCACCATACACGGTATTGAAAAACCGAACATTCACGGTATTTAAGAGGTTGAAAGCTTCCGCCAGAGCTTCCACGCTCAGCCGTTCCGTGGCTTTGAAGGTGCGGGCCAGCCTGACATCTACGGATTGATAGCCATCGCCCTTGAACGTGTTGCGCGGCTCAATCCCAACACGATCATTGTTACCAAAGATATCGCCATTGGCATCAAAGCCGGCAAACTTGGTGAAGTAGCTGGGTGACTGCAAGCTGACAATGGTGCTCAG
>DAHUXF010000380.1 GCA_027307295.1 Acidobacteriaceae bacterium | reverse complement strand
CACATCTATGCTGAGGTGGCCGGTTACGGCTCCACGTGTGAGGCTTTTCATCGCGTCCGGCTGGTGGAAGGCGGTGAAGAGCCGGCGCGCGCCATTGGCCTGGCTATGAAGGAAGCGGGCATCTCTGCCCAGAACGTGAACTACGTGAACCTGCACGGCACATCCACAGAACTTAATGATCGCATTGAAACCGCCGCGCTCAAGCTGGCACTCGGTGATCGCGCTTACAAAGTCCCCATGTCTGCCTTGAAATCACAGATTGGGCACCCGCAAGGCGCATGTGGCGCTGCCGGCGTTGCCGCCACAATTATTGCCATGAAGCATGGCCAGATTCCGCCCACCATTAACCTGGAAAAACCCGATCCGGCCTGTGATCTGGACTATGTGCCTGAGACCGGACGGCAGGTACAGATTGAGCATGCCGTCTGCAACTGCATCGCCTTTGGATCTAAAAATTCAGCGCTGGTGCTTCGCCGCATTAGCTAAACGACTATTTGTAACGCAAAAAGTCTGGTGCGGTCTGTCTCTGCAAGTCGGCGAAAAAAATGTTTTCTGCAAAATGCCCAGCAGCATAAGCGGATTTGAATGGCTTCAGCTAAGAACTTCAACCTCTCTCCCGTGAACTGGTCTAACGTTGAAGCCATTCGTGTGGCCGCAAACGGCATTAACTTTGAGGTCGCGACCATGGGCGAGGGCGACCGGCTGGCCTTGTGCCTCCATGGCTTTCCTGAGCACGCTTATTCCTGGCGGCACCAGATGCCGCTATTGGCGCGCATGGGCTATCGCGTATGGGCGCCCAACCTGCGCGGTTACGGGGCCACCGATTCTCCGCGCCAGGTTTCCGCCTACAAAACACGCACTCTGGTAGATGACGTTGCCGCCTTGATTCACGCAGCAAAGCACCATGCCGCCAATCCCAGCAAAACGCTTTTGCTGGCCCATGATTGGGGCGCGGCATTGGCATGGTCTCTCGCCATTGACCAACCGGAGCTGATCGACCGTCTGGTCATTCTTAATCTGCCGCATCCTGCATGCTTTATGCGGGAACTCCGTCGTCCGGTCCAGCTTGCCAAGTCGTGGTACATGTTCTTTTTCCAGGCGCCGTGGCTGCCGGAATTTCTTCTCAGCCGCCGCCAGGGCCGCGCAACTTCCGAACTGATTCGCAGGACCTCATGTGATCCAGCGCGCTTTACTGACGACGATCTGGAGTTTTATCGCGCCAACGCCTCCCGTCCCGGCGGACTCACGGCGATGATCAACTGGTATCGCGCTTTGTTTCGCGGAGGCGAAATCCGCCGCTTCTTTGGCAATGACATTCCAATCATAAAAACTCCCACGCTCTTTCTCTGGGGAGACGCCGACGTAGCCCTCAGCCTGCGCACCACGCGCGGCACGGAGAAGTATGTGTCTGACCTGACGTTCCGCGTTTTCCCCGGCGTTTCCCATTGGATACAACAGGAAGCCCCGGAAGCCGTGAACAGGATGCTGGAAGCCTGGCTCACCGGGCAACCTGTGCTGGAGTACCGCGAACTCGCCGCTGCTTCACTTCGCTGAATCTTTTCCTTCGCTCCACCACTCAAAACATATTCCGGTGCGGCCAACTCTATCCGCGCTTTGCTTTAGAATGGTGTTCAGGACATGGCGCAGGAAGAAGAAGTACTCGGTAAAGCGTATGACGGCCGCCTGATGAAGCGGCTTCTCGGTTATTTACGGCCCTACCGCTGGCACGTAATCATCGCCGTGGTGTCGATTATCCTTAAGGCCGGCGCCGATGCGTTTCTTCCTTACCTGACCAAGACCGCGATTGACAAATACCTTTCTTCCGCCCGCCTGCAAAACCACAGCTTTCTGGACCGTTTTCTCAGCCCAAGCCCGCTGGCCGGCATTGGGCAGCTGGGATTTGTCTACTTTGTGCTGCTGCTGATGAGTTTTGGCCTGGAGTACACGCAGACGTACTTAATGCAAAAGACCGGCCTGAAGGTGATGTTCGATCTCCGCAGTCAGATATTCCGCCACTTGCAGCACATGCACATCGGGTTCTTTGATAAGAACCCGGTGGGCCGCCTGGTCACGCGCGTTACCACGGACGTGGACGCGGTGAATGAAATGTTCACCTCCGGCGTGGTGGCAATTTTTGAAGACGTATTCGTTCTGGTCTTCATTCTGGCCATCATGCTGCGCATGAAGTGGTGGCTGGCCCTGATCACTTTCTCGGTGCTGCCGCTGATTTTCTGGGCCACCATGGTCTTCCGCAAATCTGTGCGGGATTCATACCGGCGCATCCGCACGGCCATTGCCCGCATTAATTCCTACCTGCAAGAGCATGTCACTGGCATGGTGGTGCTGCAATTGTTCAACCGGGAGAAACGCGCCTACCGCAGCTTTGACCGCGTAAACGCGCAGCACATGGAAGCCTTTAAAGACGCCATTATGGCCTATGCCCTGTATTACCCGGTGGTGGAAATTCTTTCCAGCATTGCCATTGCCATGGTGATCTATTTCGGCGGGATGGGCGTGCTGCGCGGCGCTGTGACCATTGGCGTGCTGACGGCGTTCATGCAGTACGCGCAGCGTTTCTTCCGCCCGATCCAGGACCTGAGCGACAAGTACAACATTCTGCAATCGGCCATGGCCTCCAGTGAGCGCGTCTTCAAACTGCTGGATACGCCGGTAGACATCACCTCACCGGCGCAGACCAGGCAAGCCACTGGCCCCGGACGCATTGAGTTTGACCATGTCTGGTTTGCCTATCGCCACCTTGATTCAGACAGTACGCAAGCAGGCCAGCCTCTCGCCTCGGACGGGGCCAGCAACGATAACGACGGCATTGGCTATGACTGGATTCTCCGCGATGTTTCCTTCACCATTGAGCCGGGGGAGACCGTCGCCATCGTGGGCCATACCGGGGCCGGCAAGACCACCATCATCTCGCTCCTGATGCGCTTTTACGATATACAGAAAGGCTCCATCCGCATTGACGGCGTCGATATCCGCCAGATGGACCTTAACGATCTTCGCCGTCGCTTTGGCGTGGTCCTGCAAGACCCATTCCTCTTCAGCGGCACCATTGAGAACAACATCCGCCTCGGCTCCGCGTGGATTACTGACGAGCAGATTGAGACCGCCGCGGAAAACGTCAACGTGGCGGATTTCATCAACGGCCTGCCGGAAAGATTCAAGGCCCCGGTGCTGGAACGCGGCAGCACCATGAGCACCGGCCAGAAACAGCTCATCTCCTTTGCTAGGGCGCTGGCGCACGAGCCGAAAATCCTGATTCTGGATGAAGCCACTTCCAGCCTTGATTCCGAGTCAGAAGCGTACATACAGCAGGGTTTGCGATACCTGATGCAGGGGCGCACCACGTTCGTGATCGCCCATAGGCTTTCCACCATCCGCCAGGCCGACCAGATTCTGGTGGTGGAAGCGGGCAAGATTGTGGAGCGTGGAAAGCATGCCGGCCTGCTGGATTTGCACGGACGTTACTATGATCTCTAC
>DAHUXF010000037.1 GCA_027307295.1 Acidobacteriaceae bacterium | reverse complement strand
TGGAAGAGATGGGCGTTTCCACCAATCGTCTTCCGGCGCAGCTTACTTCACTGGAACGCTCCATGGGCGAAGCCGCGCAAGGGGGCAACCGGCAGGCGGACGCGTTCCGCGAACTCGGCATCAGCACCGCCGGATGGGCGGCAAACTTGCCGGATGCCATGGGTGTGATGGAGCAGCTGGCCGCTCATCTGGAACACAGCCACAGCAGAACGCGCGATCTGGCCAACATGAACGCCATCTTTGGCGGCAGCGTGGAAGGCTTGACAGCTTTTCTCAAAGCCAATGGAGACCAGCTTGACGCCGTGACCCGCAAGCACCTGGAACATGGGATTGAGCTGGAAAAATCCATTGATGCCGCCAAGAAATTGAACCAGGCGGAAGCCCAGCTTAAGTCAGAACTGGAAACTCAGTTGCTCCCGGTATTCCGCCTGCTGGTGGATGCAATTGATGGCCTTAAGATCATGTACGCCGTGCTCTCCGAGGAGATCACTTTCTTTGGGGCCCGCGCTCTCACCGTGGGCCAGGGCGTGGTGGACGCATTCTCGGGCATAGGCCGGATTCTGAAAGCTGTCTTCACCGGCCACTTCAAGGACGTTGCGGGCGAAGTCCACAACACCCTGCTGGCAATCAAACTTGATTATGACACGTTCAATCAGACCTTTGTTGACCAGGAGCGCGAGACCAATGCAAAGATTGCCGAGATCCTGAAGCCCAAGCCCCAAGTCCCGGTAGAGGACGAGACGAATCAGGAGCAAACGAAGGTGCAGCGGTCCATCCAGATCGCTATTGCAAAGATTGAGGCGAAGAAAAAAGCCCAGGAGGCGGAGATTGCGCTGGAAAAAGAGCACATCGACGCCATGGCCAAGCAACACAAGATCCGTGCGGAAGAAGAACTGAAGCTCAATCAAGACCTCATCGATAAAAAGTTCCGGCAGGATATAGCGGCGGCGGAAGCCAAACGCGCCCAGCTGGCGCGGGATTCCCAGCGCAATCAAACGCAGATCATCGCCCTGAACGGCCAGATACAAGCTCTTCACACGCAGCAGCGTACAGAGCTGGCCAAGGTGGATGATAAATACCTTGAAGACAAACAAAAGGCCGAAGACAAAGCCGCTGCCGAAGCAGAAAAAAAGTTACTGGCCTACCATGAACGCGAATTGACCGAAGCGGAAAAGCACATCAATGAACAGGCGCGGATCGACAAGCTGGGCTTTGACAACGAGATAAAAGAAATAGAGGACAATGCATCGCGCGGGCTCATCAGCAAAGAGCAGGAGCGCGCCGGCCTTACCAGGATTTATACCGCAGAGGTCACCGACCTCAAGGCCAAGCTGCAGGCCGAGATGGACCTGGAAGAGAGCTATCGCAACTGGCTCAAGACCCAGGGCAAGGGCGAGGACGACAAAGAGTATCAGGCATCGCTCTCACGGACGGAGACCCTGCAAAACTCGGTCAATCGCGCCACCGAACAATTTGCCGCCGATCTGGAGAAAGTAAGAACCAAGACGCAGCAGACCGCCCTGTCCGTGCAGGACTATATAAAGAAGATGCAGGTCAGCACCGCGCAGTTATGGATTGACTTCAAAAGCCACTGGCAACAAGCGCTGCAGGAATTCAATCAGGGCTTTACGCAGGGCGTGAACCAATGGATTGAAACCGGCAAGGGCTTTGGCCAGGCCATGGCCCAGACGTTTGTAAAAATCCTGGAAGGCTTTGTCGACATGCTGGTGCAGATGGCGCTGCAATGGGTGGAAACCAAGATCATGATGGCCCTGTTCGGCAAGACCACGGACAACTCATCGGCCGCAGCCTCCATTGCCAGCAACGCCGCGGTGGCGTACTCCGGCGCCTACGCTTCCACCACCGTCATTCCCATCGTCGGCCCGGAACTGGCGCCGGAAGTTGCCATGGGCGCTTACCTGGATGTGATGGCCATGCAGGCCGCCAACTTCCATCAGGGAGGCCTGGTCCCGATGACCGGACTGGCCGTGCTGGAACGCGGTGAAAAAGTTATTCCGCGCAGCATGAGCGGCGACGGCAGCGGCCTGGGCGGAGGCGGCAACACCGTTCATGTACACATGAACGTTCAGACCATGGATTCCGCGTCCTTTAAAGATACCGTGGGCCGCCACGGCCACCTTATCGGCGACATGGTGAATAAGGCGCTCAAGAAAAAAGGCATCAAGTAAACCGCGCTACCACAGAGGACACGGAGAAATACAGAGCAACAGAGCACAAAATCTTTACCACAAAGGGCGCGAAGAAACACAAATGAATGAAAGAAAAAGCCTTGCCGCTTGCTCTCTGCGTCATCACCCACGCTTAGCGGATCGCATGAACATTGCACGGGCTGAGTGCTGATTGCTTCCTGCTCGTTCAAATACCTAACCGTCTGTCATCGTGAGCGTAGCTGGAGCATACGCTCCGGCTCCGCTCAGGGATGACAGATTGATGTGGTAACACAGACGATAGCAGAGCACTTCTTTCCTCTACGCCCTTTGTGGGTTCGTTTCCTCTGCCCCTTCGCGTCCTCTGCGGTTCAATTCCTAATCAGCTCAAAAGGACCCTCACGTGAGCAACATTCTCTTCCCTAAAATTCGCGGCCTGACCTGGGACATCGTGAAGACGCCCACGTTCAACACGGAGATTCAGGAATCCCTGGCCGGGCGTGAGGTGCGCGTGCAGAATTTTCAGAATCCCATTTGGGAATTCACGCTGCACTATGAATATCTGCTCAACGATCCGCGGTTCCGTGATGACACCGAAGCCACGCCGCTGGAAGCGCTGGTAGGTTTCTTTCTGGCGCGCGGCGGGCAGTTTGACGATTTTCTGCTCAATGAATCCGACCTTACCAATCGCCTGGAAGATTCAGTCTACTCGGGTCAGCCGGTCGGGACCGGCAATGGCGTCACCACGAATTTCCAGCTGCTGCGCAACGTCGGCGGATTCATGGAAGCCGTGCAGAACCCTGCCAACCAGACGGCCACAGTGTATCTGAACGGCACGGCGAAAACGCAAGGCTCGGACTATACCATCGCCAACGGACTGGTTACGTTCACCACGGCGCCGCCCAACGGCGCGGCCATCACAGCGGACTTCACTTTCCTGCATCGTGTGCGGTTTCACAGCGGTACGTCGCGCAGCGGCAAAGAAGGCATTGAGTTCAGTAATTTCTATTACCAGCTGTACGAATGCAAAGAAGTGCAATTGATCAGCGTGAGGAAATAACTGTAATCCCGAATCCCGCGCTATTTGCGGGTGAGGGAACGCTATCAGCTTGAATATCTTTCCCTTTAGTCCGAGGTGGTCAAAAAGGCCTCTCGCTTTCGCTTCGAGGCTTCGGAAGAACATGAAAACTCCCACCAATATCGGCGGCAACAATCTTGTTACCTGGCTCCAGAGCGCAACCGAGATCCGCATGGCCGATCTTTACACCATCACGCTCAAGGCCGGCAACGTTCTCCGTTACACCACATGGGACACAACACTGGTGGTCAACGGCAACACGTTTCTCACCGGGCCACCCAACATTGAGCGCACCGCCATTGAAGAAAAACTCGGCATGGACGTAAGCACCATTGAGGTCACCATCTTTGCCAGCCTCACGGACCTGGTAAACGGCGTGCCTATCCTGCAGGCCATTGGACTGGGATTCTTTGATGGTGCGGCGTTCCGCATTGACCGGCTCTTTATGGACCCCACTGGAAACCAGATCGGCACTGTCGTTCGCTTCTCCGGATTCATCGGCCCGGTGAATGAACTCACGCGCAGCTCGGCCAAGATCGACGTGGAAGCCGGCACCAAGCTCCTGCAAATGGACCTGCCCGCCATTCTGTTGCAACCGGGCTGCACCAACACGCTCTTTGACGACCGCTGCACGCTGGTCAAAGCCAACTTTGCCGTGAACCTTGTGGCGCAGTCCGGCAGCACGGTAAATAAGCTGATCTCGCTGGCCCCGCAGTCCGACGGATACTTTGATAACGGACAGATCGCCATCACGTCCGGCGTAAACAGCGGGCTGGTGAAGGCTGTAAAAAGCTATTCCGCAAATACATTTTTCTTCAACTCGCCGCTGCCCTTTCTGCCCAGCGCCGGCGATACGTTCATTGCGTATCCCGGATGCGACAAAACCCAGTTTACCTGCGCGAACAAATTTGCCAACCTGATGAACTTTGAAGGCATGCCTTACGTTCCGGTGCCGGAGACCGCGATTTAAAATGGCGCTCACTACAGAAAAGCGGGCAGAGATTGTTCGCGCAGCGCGCGAGTGGCTGCGCACGCCCTATCATCATTGCGCGCGCATCAAGGGCGTGGGCGCGGACTGCGCCATGTTCCCCTTGATGGTCTATCAGGAATGCGGCGTGCTGCCCGCGGACTTTCATCCTCCGGAGTACTCCATGCAGTGGCACCTGCATCGGTCAGATGAAATGTACCTCAAGACCATTGCGCCGTTTGTGCGCGAAAAATCAGACGCGCCCCTGCCGGCGGATTTTGTGGTCTTCCAGTTCGGACGCGCCTTTTCCCACGGCGCCATCGTGGTGGAATGGCCGATCGTTATCCACTCGTACATTCCTCACGGCGTCTTGCTGAGTGATGCCCTGCGCGATGGTGAACTGCTGATTGGAAGAGAGATGAAGGTGTTTGAGCCGGTTTAATAAGAATCAAAACCACAAGAAAAAAGCTCGACAACAGAAGACCACATAGTGACATAAATTTATTCGTGCCGAATAGATAAAAAATAATTCGGCATTAGCCGCTGATTCACAGCTTGTGCGCTGCAAGTAGCTTGCAGAACTCCGGCGCAGCTAGCTTTAGATATGCCACAACGGCCTCTCTGCTCTGTCCAATGCCAATGGCCTGGGCATCAAGCTTTTCCAGAACCGTCTCCCATGAGAGATGGTATTGGTTGACCAGAAAATCGTCAGCGGTCTGGCGCAGAACCCCAAATTTAGCCAGGCATTCGGTGGGAAAGTGCCTGGTATTTTGCGTAATGATCGCGTTGGCGCGGCCCACTACAGCAGCCGCTAACACGTGCCGGTCATCAGGATCAGGAATGCATCCCATGCCTTTGAGCAGCTCACCCGGCACGGTGACCATGGCCTCTGGAAACGCAAGCTGCATCTGCTCCAGCCGCCATGAGATTTCTTTTGGAGTCCGGTCGAAATCTCTTTTAAGTGTACTCGCCACCTCTTGCAGAATTTGCTGGCTCCACAAAGGCCGGTACATTGCTGGAGCTTCCGCCAGTCGCAACAGGCAATCGCAAAGCGCCATAGGGACAAGAACGCAGGCATCCAGAACAACCGAGTAGTCATTTTCCTCCGTAAAAATCATCGGCCTGCGTGAAAGTCATCCGGGACCTTGTCGTAGTCGCCTTTGGCGAATTCATGTCTGGCCAGTTCGTTCAGCGTGGCGCGGCGCATGGTGTCACGTCCAGCTTTGTAGGCCAATACGTCCCGCACAAAGACGCGGCGGTGCGTGCCCACCTTCTGAAAGGGAATTTTGCCCTTCTCCAGAAGTTCGACCAGATATTGCCGGGAAACTCCCAGCACCCTGGCCGCTTCCATCGTGGTGAGCTGGTGCATGTTTTGCAAGATGGTCACCGAGTGTCCGGACTTCAAATCCGCCAGCAACCGCAATAGAAACGAATAAAGGTTGTTGGGCAGGATTTCTGTTTTTCCGTCCGGACCAACCAGCTTGGCTTCCGCTTCCCGCAGCTTGAGATAGATGGCTTGAATCTCCTCCTGCTCGCGTACGGGAAGGCCGAGGGGCGTGGTTTCTTTGGATTTGGCCATGATTTAATGGTAAATCAATAAACGCTATAAATGCAAGTAAATTGTTGCAGATGACTACCAAAATATGAGGATTTCAGGCTCTCCTGCCGTTGAAACGGCGGGCTACTTCCAGCCGTCCCGCTGACGCGGGACTGGAGTATTGGTAGAACTCCCTGGCGTCGCATGCTACAACCGCATTTCTCGGGGCCTAAGCAGCAACACAAGATAAAGGACACTGCCTTTAATTGAATTCTGCAATTGAATTGTGCGGATTCTGGTAAGAACTTCCTGGGTAGCAACCCCAGGCCGCTGAATGCCGTCCAAAGCGGCTTGGGAGGATGCCGATCATGAGAGTTCTTGCAATCTTCGGAGGCGTTAGCACGGGAATTGTTGTGGGTGCATGGCTGGCCATGCGGCAGAGACGCGGAGCGGTGCAGGAGCGCAGGACCAAACTCAACATCAATGAGGCGAGTCAGCAGGAAATCATGCAGGTGCTCGGTCTGGATGCGGCTACTGCGGAGCGGATTGTGGAACATCGCCCTTACCCGAGCAAGTTGGACATGCTTGGGCGTATGGTGGTTCCGGAGGATGTCTACCTGTCCATTAAAAACCGGATCAGCTACAAAGCCTCGTAAATTTCTTGCCATCCGGGTATTCCGCAAAAGCGCGTCTGCACGGCAAATCGTTTGATTCGCGGATTACAAAGGGAGCCGGGGTGCGGGATCATGTCCGGCGAAGGCGCGAAGTTACTTGTTCTTCCAGATAGGCTTGCGTTTCTCGATCACAGCGCGCAAGCCTTCCTGCACGTCCTCAAGGCTCATGAGTTCGTTCAGGTACAGGTCCTGGGATATCTTCATGGCCTCTTTCAGTGGCCGGCCAACGGAGCCGCCAATCACACGCTTGGTGACTTCCAGTACTGGTCCGCTGAATTCAGAGACGCGCGCAATCAGCGAATCCACATGTTTTTGCAGCTCCGCTTCCGGCACCACCCGGTTTACAAAGCCAAACCTCAGGGCTTCTTCCGCCGATAGAGCTTCGCCCGTGAGGATCAGTTCATATGCCTTCTTGGGGCCGATCAACTGGGGCAACATCACGGCGGCAAAAGGCGGGAAAACGCCAAGCTTGACTTCAGGCTGGGCGAATTTGGCTTTCGGAGTGGCCAGCACTACATCGGCAAAGCCCACCAGTTCCGATCCTGCGCCAATGGCCGGACCATTCACTACCACGATGACGGGCTTGGAGATGTCTACCATGGCCTGAAAAACGCGCGTGAAAGCGTCCAGCGTCTGGAACACGCGGTCAGGCCGCGAGTCTTCCAGGGAGATGCCCGCGGAGAAAGCCTGTTGCGACGACTGTATAAAAATGGCCTTTACGTCCGCGCGGCCGTTCAGGCTCTCAATGGCCTCGGCCATCTCCTTCATCATAGGGACGGTCAAAACATTGTGCGGCGGATGGTTGAGCGTGAGGTGCGCGATGGAGTCAACTACCCCGAACTGGATGTATTTGTACACCGGCAGGGACGCTCGTTGGTCGCCGGTCAAATCAACTTCAGTCTCGTTCGCAGGCCGTGTGGCCATATTCACCTCATCAGAAAGTTTTGGGGGAGGGTTATCGCGTGATTATCCGATGAAAAGCGGTTGGATACAAGCCAGCTTTCGCCTTAAAAATACTCACAAGTGCATATTCCTCAGTCCAGAAGCAGCCCACCGGAAGACGCTGGACTTCTGAGTGGTTTAGCCGGAAATTTACTTGCGAACCGGAGCTTTGTTTGCCAACCCCATTTCCCCGGCAAGGTTTTAAACTTGATATTGGAAAAAGGAGGATATTTTCCATGAAGAAATATTCCAGGTTGTTAGCTCTCACTTTGATTCTGGGTCTTTTGAGTGTACCCATTGGCGCGGTCGCCAATAACGTTGACGATGACGACCAGCCGCAAATGCAGGCCGCGCTGGAGTCCTTGAGGCAGGCGGCACAGCACCTGAAAGAAGCGAAGCACGACAAAGACGGCCATCGTGCCGCTGCTTTGAAAGCGACCGAAGAGGCCATCCGGCATGTGGAATTAGGAATGAAAGCCGGCGACAAGCACGAAGACCATCACAAGAAATAGGCGGCACCCTTGCATTTTCGCCGGCCGGAAGGCCGGCTTTTTTTGTTTTCTGCTGACTTTTCCCTGCGCTGTTCCATTCTTCAGCGCTGTTTCATAAAATAGACCGCATGAAAATTGTCATTGGCGCCGACCATGCTGGTTATGAACTGAAAGACAAGATCAAACAGCACTTGCAACAGCAAGGCATTGACGTGCAGGATGAAGGCACTTCATCGCCAGACGCGGTGGACTATCCCGACTATGCGCGGCTGGTGGCGCATGGCGTTGCCGGACAACGCGCCGACCTGGGGATCCTGGTATGTGGCAGCGGGATTGGCATGGCCATAGCGGCAAACAAGGTTGACGGCATCCGCGCCGCCAACGTCAGCAGCGAGTATGAAGCCCAGATGAGCCGGGAACACAACAATGCCAACGTGATTACGCTGGGCGCGCGCATTCTTGATACGGATGAGGCGTTCCGCATTGTGGACAAATGGCTCAACACAAAATTTGTTGGCGGAAAGCATGAACGCAGAGTAGAAAAGATCATGGCAATAGAAAAGGAAGAAGACGCAGCTGGCGCAGCCAGAAAAAGCTGAATGCATCCGGCATGGACACAGGGGCAGTTTGAGATTTCCTGCGATCCTGCGCGCATTGACCTGGAAATGGTCCACCGTTTTCTGGCTTCTTCCTATTGGGCTAGGGGAATTCCTCTTGAGACGGTCCGGCGCTCACTGCAACACTCGCTGTGCTTTGGGATCTATGACCAGGGACAGCAAATTGGGTTTGCCCGCGTTATCACGGACCATGCGACTTTCGCTTACCTTGCCGATGTTTTTGTTCTGGAAACTCATCGCGGCCTGGGACTTTCCAAATGGCTGATGCAGTGCATTCTGGCGCATCCGGAGCTGCAACACCTGCGCCGATGGTCGCTGGTGACGCAGGACGCCCACGGACTCTACCGCCAGTTTGGCTTTACCCAGCTTGCCTCGCCGGAGCGATGGATGGAACGCCACGATGCGGAAGTGTATATAAGTAAGCGATGCGATTGATGTTGAAACCTGACTGCTGAACCTCATTTTTAGTAAGATTCTGGAATGAGAAATGCCTGGATGTCCCGCCCGCTATTGGAAGCCGATCCTGATATTGCGCAAGCCATTACCAATGAAGCCCAGCGCCAGCATGAAGGGCTGGAGCTGATAGCTTCAGAGAATTTTGTGAGTGAAGCGGTCTTGCAGGCCGCAGGCTCTGTCTTTACCAACAAGTATGCAGAAGGGTATCCGGGCAAGCGCTATTACGGTGGGTGCGAGTTTGCGGACGTGGTGGAGAACCTGGCCCGCGACCGCGCGAAGCAACTCTTCGGTGCCGAGCATGCCAACGTGCAACCGCATTCAGGATCGCAGGCCAACATGGGGGCCTACATGTCCATCCTGCAGCCGGGAGATTCAATTCTGGGATTGAATCTGGCCCATGGCGGCCATCTCACGCATGGCCATCCGCTGAACTTTTCCGGCAAGATGTACAAAATCATTCCCTACGGAGTACGCCAGGACACTGAGACCATCGACTACCACGAACTGGAACAAATCGCTGAACGCGAGCGGCCTAAGCTCATCGTCGGTGGAGGCAGCGCTTATTCGCGCATCATTGATTTTGCCCGCATGCGGCAGATCGCCGACAAAGTTGGCGCCTTATATATGGTGGATATGGCGCATCTGGCAGGGCTGGTGGCGGGTGGGGCGCATCCTTCGCCCGTTCCGCATTGCCACATTGTCACCACCACCACGCACAAGACACTGCGCGGTCCGCGTGCCGGCATGGTCCTCTGCAAGCAGGAGTTCGCTGCCGCAGTGGATAAGATGATTTTCCCCGGCATCCAGGGCGGGCCTCTGATGCACATTCTGGCGGCCAAGGCCGTGTGCTTTCTGGAGGCAATGCAGCCGGCTTTCAAAGATTACGCCCGGCAGGTTGTAGCGAATGCGCAGGCTCTTGCAAAGAAGATGATGGATGAGGGCTATCGCGTTATCTCCGGCGGCACAGATACTCATCTGTTCCTGATGGACGTTTTTGCCAAAGGCATTCTGGGCAGTGAAGCGGAGCACGCGCTGGGACAAGCGGGCATCACCGTCAACAAAAACGCCATTCCCTTTGATGCCAATCCGCCGCTGAAGCCGAGCGGCATTCGTATTGGCACTCCGGCGCTGACCACACGCGGAATGAAAGAGAGAGAAATGTTGCAGGTAGGGGCATGGATCGCCGAGACGCTACGTCATTCTAAAGACGCGCAGGCGCTGGCCAGAATCCGCCGCCAGGTGCATGAATTCGCGGAAGCCTTTCCGCTGTATCCAGGGCTACGGGTGCAGGCAGGGGCCGTATAAGCTGATTGCAGCATGGTCTTTGAGCATTCGTGGATTTCCATGGCAGCCTCTGGAATCGGAATCCGCCATAATCCAGGATTATTGGATGAGAAATGCATATCCTATGTCCAGGGATGTCTAATCGTTAGGGGATGTCTCTGGACCGCGTCTGCATTGAAGGTCTTAATTCTCCGCGATAGCCTTCCTTTTGCGTGAAAGATGCTTCTAAACAGGCAAGGGATGATTAGCCTGTGGGACTGCGACTTACAAGACTGGGACTGTTTTGCTGCCTGCTCGCCGGGCCTATGCTGACGCAACTCACCGCTCAGGCGCCGGACCTGAAAACCATTGATCTGAAGACTGTTGTTGCGCGGATGATGGCCGCCCAGGAAGAAAACAGAGGCCATGTTCGTCCGCTTGTGATAAGGCGCGGTTACCTGCTGTTGGATAAGCAGGAGCAACAAAAGGCGCACGTGGTCGCCAATATTACCGTGATGCCGCCAGACAGCAAGCATTACCAGATTGAAAGCAGCAGCGGGGGCATTGGAGAAAAAGTGCTGCGCGATATCCTCATCCACGAAACTGAAGTTCCCAAAGACGCCCGCCGCAAGGAACTTTCCCCGGACAACTATGATTTCCAGTTGCTGGGCCAGGAGCAGATGAATGGGCGGCGTTGTTACCTGATTGCGCTGAATCCGCGGCGCGAAGAAAAAGACCTGCTCCGGGGCAGGCTATGGGTGGACGCTGAAACATTCAATATCCATCGCGTGGAAGGCAGTCCCATGAAGAACCCCTCCTGGTGGATTCATGATCTGCAGATCCTGATGAGCTTTGCCGAAGTCGATGGCATGTGGCTGCGCACTTTTACATATGCCGTAGCCAATGTCCGTTTCAAGGGGAAGTATGTAATGGAGTCGCGTGATCTGGAATATCGCGCCATTTAGCAGACTGCTTCAGGCCCGCGCCGTACTCCAGGAATCCTTGCCGGCGTTGCCATTGATCCTTAAAGCGATTTTAGGATTAGTACTCGTTCTCAAAATTCGTCTTCCCGATGGCCGTTCAGCGAGCGCGCGCCGTCATTAGCGCGAGAGTAGGCCAGAAGGACCTTGTGGCCGGAGAAGCAACTGGACTGTTTATAGATTCGTGCTTTTTCACGCTGGTTAGCGGCCAATTTTTCTTGATCTGCGTTATCGCGCAAATCTGCGGCGAAGCCCTTAGCCAGACTCAGAGGTGTCGCTCCCACCTGTGTGCTTGCGCTCCATCTTCTGAGTGATTACAGTGATCATGCATGAACTCTACGCTGATCACCTTGACCAGTGAAATCACCGCGAGGCGCTCTCTGTCGCGAAACTTCTTCTTGCCTCTCGCAATTCTGTCTGTCTTTTTTGCCTGCCATGTTGCTGCAGGGCAACAGCCAGCTTCCTCGCCTGCGGGCTCCGACGATAAGCCCACCGGGGATAAACCATGGAATTTTGTTGTCTCAGGCGATTCACGCAATTGCGGTAATGTTGTGGTGCCTTCCATTGCAGCGGGAGCGGCCCGGAACAACGCAGCTTTTTATTGGCATCTGGGTGATCTGCGCCTTATTCATGGCATCGATCAGGACTATCAGCATGAACCTGATCATCGCAACAAGACCGTACAGAAAGACCTTTATCTGAGCGAAGCTTGGGATGACTTTATCCAGAACCAGTTGTCTTTCTTCGGTTCCATGCCGGTCTTCGTCGGCATCGGCAACCATGAGACGATACCTCCCAAGACGCGGGAACAATTTGCGGAGAAGTTTGCCAAATGGCTTGATGCAGAGCCGCTGCGCAAACAACGCGCTGCTGACGGCCAGCCGGAAAGCGCTGCCACAACATACTTTCACTGGACACAGGGCGGCGTTGACTTTATTTATCTGGACAACGCCACGCATGACCAGTTTTCCGCCGAGCAGGTGGCCTGGTTTGAGGGCGTGGTGCAGCGTGCTTCCACGAATGATTCCGTACGCTCCATCGTGGTGGGAATGCATGCTGCGTTACCGGATAGCTTGGCCCACGACCACAGCATGAATGACTGGTCCATAGGAACGGAAAGCGGACGGCAGGTCTACAACGATCTCTTGAATTTCCGAATGAAGACCGGAAAGCCTGTTTATCTGCTGGCAAGCCACTCACACTTCTACATGAGCGGCATCTTCAAATCAGCCTATTGGCGGGAACACGGCGGCGAGCTGCCAGGCTGGATTGTTGGCACTGCCGGTGCTACGCGCTATGCGCTGCCGTCGGGACATCGGCGCGCCAGTGAAGCCAGAACAAAGGTATATGGTTTTCTGCTTGGGACGGTAAATTCTGATGGCTCAATCCGTTTCTCATTTCATGAGATCAAGCGCTCATCGGTGCCTGATTCCGTGAACCAGCGTTACAGCAAAGAGTTTGTGGACGAATGCTTCAACAAGAACACCGCCTTCGTGCGGCCTCGTCGCGTGCTGGAAAAATAAGCCAAAAATCAATGTGTTATGCATGGAAAGTGGGCGGGCTGTGCCGCATATCCGCATGCGCGCAGATGCAAGCTTATTCGGTGAAATCGGGGCGCCTTGTTACAGCAGCATCCCGGTCCGGTTCCAGCGTGTCCGTGAGAAGAAGTTTTCTGCGATCGAAGCGTAGAAAGAAATTCTGTGACCAAAATTTTCATCCAGCCAGCGCGCCGTCGGCGCATCATAAGACCAGTACACAAACAATGGCTCGCCGACAACGTTTTTTAGTGGGACAAAACCCCAATCACGGCTGTCACTGGAATTGTCACGATTATCACCCATAACAAAAAGCCTGCCATCAGGGACCAACGTGGGCCCCCAGCTCTCTTTTTCACCGTGTGCCGGACCATGATGGACAGCATATGGCTCCTGCACTGGCTGCGCGTTGACATAGAGAATGCCGCCGCGAATTTCCAGGCGATCTCCGCCGACTGCCGCTACGCGTTTTAGAAAAGTCTCTGCAGGATCTTTTGGATACCGGAAGACAATGATGTCGCCACGATGGACCTTCTTCATCACGGGCAAACGCCAGTGAAGAAGGGGAATTTCCGGGCCATATAACAGCTTGTCCATGAAGAGATGATCGCCCACCAGAATGGTGCCTTCCATGGATGCAGTGGGTACTACAGACGCCTCACCCACAA
Source organism: Acidobacteriaceae bacterium (assembly GCA_027307295.1). GTDB lineage: Bacteria > Acidobacteriota > Terriglobia > Terriglobales > Acidobacteriaceae > Angelobacter. The sequence continues at coordinate 37 of DAHUXF010000037.1, read as the reverse complement.
AAACCCTTACCGCCAACGCGATGGCTGTGAGCAGAAG
>DAHUXF010000379.1 GCA_027307295.1 Acidobacteriaceae bacterium | reverse complement strand
CCCCGTTTGTCGGGCTGTTTGGAACGGTGTGGGGCATCATTGACGCTTTTAACGGTCTGGGCGATGCCGGCGCGGCCACTTTGCGCGCCGTAGCGCCGGGACTTTCTGAAGCGCTCATTACCACCGCTGCCGGCTTGTTTGCCGCCATCCCGGCCGTGATTGCCTATAACCAGTTCACGCACAGCATGCGCGAATTTGGCGCGCGCATGGACGACTTCTCCCTGGAGATACTGAACTTCATTGAGCGCACCACCGGGGTGAGCACGGGAGCGCGCTGATGGCCTTCACCACCAAAAACGGCCGCACGGAAACATCGCTTTCGGAAATCAATGTCACGCCGTTTGTCGATGTGGTGCTGGTGCTCCTGATCATCTTTATGGTGACCGCGCCGGTGCTGCAATCCGGCATTGAAGTTTCCGTTCCCAAGACCAAGGTGGTCAAAGAAATTTCTGAAGAACGGCTGGTCATCTCCATCACCAAAGGGCAGGAAGTTTACTTAAACAATGACCATGTGCGGCTGGATGAAATCGCCGACCAGTTGAAGAAGCATTTCCGCGATCCGCGCGGCCAGTCCGTATACGTGCGCGCTGATGAAAATGTGGCTTTTGGCGCTTTTGCCACAGTCATGAGCGCGGTCAAGTCCGCGGGGATCACCAACGTGAGCATTGTGACTGAACCGATTCAACCCAACAAGAAGTAAGCGGAGGCTATGGCATACGTCCGGGCCAACCTGTTTTTGGAGCGGGAACAATGGAAGAAGCCCTTGTTTCTCTCCGTGGGCTTTCACATGTTGCTGGTGGTCGCCATTCTGGGGCTCAGCTACGTGATGCAGCCGCACGGCAGCGCCAATGACTGGGGCCTCCATGAGGGTGACGCCGTGACTGCGCAACTGGTGAGCGCGTCCATTCCCATACCCAAACAGGAGCAGTCAGAAAATATTGTCGCCAATGAAAATAAGGGCGTAACGCAAACACAGCCTCAGCCCAGGGCCGCTGAGACAGAAGACGGCATCTCGATCCCCGGAAAAGTTGTTCCGCCCAAGAAGATAGATAAGCCTGCGCCTCCAACCCATGCGACTCCGCGCGCCATGCCCACGCCTGTGGAAACAGCCGTGCCGTATGGTGAAGGCGGTCCCGTAAGCGGGCCTTATGGCGCTGTGGAGACGGCCAACTATAAAGGCGGCTTTAGCTTTCATGACGCTGATTTCGGCAGCCTGTTTGGCTGGTATGTTGACGCGGTGAAGCGGCGCGTGCAGTCAAACTGGCTTACGTACGAACTGGATCCCCGCATCAAGGCGCAGCATCGCGGCTATGTAGAGTTCGACATCTTGCGTGACGGCAGCCCCACCAACGTGCATGTGGCGCAATCCAGCGGCGTGCCGGCGATTGACACGTCCGCGGTCCGGGCCATCCAGCGCATTGACAATTTTGGCAAGTTGCCTAAAGGCGACAGAGTTACCGTAGAGTTCTGGTTTGACTATCCCCCAAAATAGACGAGTGCATGATTCGAGAAAAACCATGATTCGAGAAAAACAACGCCGCGCAAGCAACACGGTCGCTTTCTTTACTTTCATCTTTATGCTCCTCGGCGCGTCTTTGAGCTCTGCGGCCCAGGACCGAATCAAGATTGAACTGAACATGGGCCAGCAGCGGCCACGCCTGGCTGCGCCGGATTTCAAGACCACCAATGCTGATCCGCAATCCGCGCCTCTGGCCTACGTATTTAACCAGACGCTGTGGAGTGATCTTGATAACGCGGGCATCTTTGAGATGGTGGCCAAGAGCTTCTACCCGTCGCAGGCTCCCGGCCAACCGGCTGAGTTAAACGCCAAAGCCTGGGGCAGTCCGCCGCCGGATGCAGGCGTTGTGACCTTTGGCAATCTTGGGGTCAGCAATGGCAAGGTGGATGTCCAGGGCTGGCTTTACGACGTAAAGAATCCCGGTGCACCGCAGATCCTGGGCAAGCAGTACAAAGAAGACGCCACGCCGGACATGGCGCGCCTGATTGCGCACCGTTTTGCCGATGAGATCATCGCGCGGCTGGGCAGCGGCATCCCCGGCATTGCTGAGAGCAAGATTTTCTTTGTGAGCAATCGCAGCGGCCACAAGGAAATCTGGTCCATGGATTATGACGGGGCCAACCAGAAGCAACTCACCCGGCTCGGCTCTATTGCGCTTTCTCCGCGCATCTCTCCCGATGGCTCGCGTCTGGCTTTCAGCGGCCTTACTCGCGACTCCTGGCAGATCATGCTTTATTCGCTGGACCTGGGCCGCACCATCGCGTTTCCACGCAATGGCGGCGATAATTTTTCTCCCGCCTGGAGCTCGGATGGAACTAAAATTGCTTTTTCTTCTTCCATGCACAGCGGACTGGCGGAGATATTTGTCGCGGACGCTTCCGGCGCGAATGCGCGGCGGCTCAGCGCAGGCAAGGGTGATGTTTCTCCCGTTTTTAATCCCAAGACGAACGGCCAGATTGCCTGGGTCAGCGGAAGGACAGGGCTGCCCCAGCTCTACGTGATGGACGCGGACGGGAGTAACGTGCAGAGAATCACGGAGCAGGGTTATGCTGTTTCGCCGGCCTGGTCTCCTAACGGGCTGGTGCTGGCTTTTGCCTGGGTGCGCAATTACGGTCCCGGCATACTGGGCGGGGAAGACATTTATCTCATGGATATCGCATCACGACAGATCGTACAATTAACGCATGACGGCGGGCGGAATGATTTCCCCTCCTGGTCTCCGGATGGGCGGCACCTTGTGTTCCAGTCCAACCGCAGCGGCACAGAACAGATATGGAGCGTGCTGGCGGATGGAACACACTTGCAGCAGATCACGCACGAAGGCCGGAATAGCCAGCCGAATTGGAGTTTTCAGTAGGGCCACAGAGTGAGTTGTACAAATCATTAGTACATGTAATTTTTTGGAGGATATGAGGTGAATAACAGAAATCTGACGTTAGCCCTGGGGACGCTGGCTGCATTGATGATGGTGAGCGGCTGCAAGAAAAAAGAACCTCCGCCGCCACCACCGCCACCAGCCAAACCCGTAACCGCCACCTTGTCCGCGAACCCATCATCGATCCAGCGCGGCCAGTCGTCGACACTCACATGGAGCACGGAAAACGCCACTGACGTTGCTCTGGACGGCAATAAAGTTGATCCCAGCGGCTCACAGACGGTCTCTCCCACCGAAACCACCACGTATCATTTGACCGCGAAAGGCGCGGCGGGAACACAGGAGGCAACAGCGCAGGTTTCCGTAGCGGCGCCTCCAACCCCAACGCCGACTCCGGTAGCTACTCCAACGCCCATACCGGACGATCAACTCTTTGCCCGGTCCGTCAAAGACATTTTCTTCGATTTCGACAAGGCAGATATTCGTCCGGAAGCGCAGCAGGCACTGGCCCAGGCCGCCCAGATCATCAAGCAAAAGGGCTGGCACGTGCAGATTGAAGGCAACTGCGACGAGCGTGGTTCCACTGAATACAACCTGGCCCTGGGCGAACGCCGCGCAG
>DAHUXF010000378.1 GCA_027307295.1 Acidobacteriaceae bacterium | reverse complement strand
CTGTGCTCATCCATGCCGTAGGCAGCGGCGTGGGATTGGCTGCTGTACAGCTGTGCCGCGCCATCCAGGCTGTCCCTTATGGAACCTCGCGTACTGCGGACAAGATTGAACAATCTAAACCACTTGGCCTGGAGGCTGGGCTTGCTCTCCGCGATAACTTTGACGATCTGCCAGCAGCAGTCGAGAAATGGACCGGAGGCAGAGGCGTGAACGTGGTGCTTGATCTGGTGGGCGGGCCTTACGTCAAAGCCAGCCAGAAAGTGATGGCTCGTAAAGGCCGCATGGTGCTCGTAGGCACGGTTGCCGGAGGCAATTATGAGCTCGATGGTCGATACATGCTCAGCCAGCGCCTCAAGGTCTGGGGCACGGTGCTACGCGCGCGGGCCCTGGAGGAAAAAATCGATGTCACGCAGAGATTTATTGCCGAAGTTGTGCCTCTGCTGGCCAGAGGCTTGCTCCGGCCGAATATTGATAGTGTTTTCAAGCTGGCCGAAATTACCCAGGCCCATCAGCGCCTGGAATCCAATGAGACATTTGGGAAAGTCGTGGTAGTGATGGAGTAACGGCAGATCAAACTTCATAGTTTGATAAAAAAGTTCATCGATGCTTTTTCTCTCCAGAATTTATGTGCAATAAAACAATCTGGCCGGGAGAATATTGCGCGGCTCAAAATCCTGGTCAATCTGGTGGAAGTGCGTGCGCAGATAAGGCAGCACGGCCCGCGTGAATTGATAGACCAGGGCTGCGCCGCCGGGATTGAGCGCTTCCCGCGATTCGCGCATGATCTTCTCCCGCAGGGCCATCGGCATGGTAGTAAACGGGATTCCGGAAATGATGTAATCGGCGCCTACCAGCTTCAGCCGGTCCAGTTCGCGTTGCACGGTTTCCGCTGAGCCATGCACCACATACAAACGTGGGTCGGGAAAGGCCCGCCGCAGATAGCGCACAAAATCCTCATTCATCTCAAACACCACAAGCCGGGTCTGGGGCGACATTCGCTCCAGGATATGGGCAGTAATCGTACCTACGCCAGGACCATATTCCACGATGGTGCGCGCGCGTTTCCAATCGACTTTGCCCAATAACCGGTCAATCAGAAAGCGCGAACTGGGGATCAGCGAGCCCAGCATTTTGGGATGCTGAAGAAAATTCTTGGCAAACAACAGGGTTTCTTCACTGCGCGAAGGTTTGCGTAACATGCGTGTGATCAATTCCTTAACTGCTGCCTCATGGCGAGTCAACCATACTCGCCTCTTCCCTGAGATGTAAAGCAAACCGCTCGCGACAGCTTCTGGTGGGGAATATTCTCATACTTGTCTGCCCGGCTTCGGCAGCCCCTGGCATGGCCGGTTTGGATATCTATCCTGCAAGAGCAAATTTCCTTCATTTGCCGCGTGCTCCAATCCAGAATAAAATCAGATTTCAGACACATTCAGGATTGCTATATTGAACCTTGTTCGCGCCATTTATCCCGGCTCATTTGATCCGCTCACCAACGGGCATCTTGACCTGATTGAGCGTGGCAGCAAGATGTTTGATGAGCTGATTGTGGCGATTCTGCGGAATTCAGAAAAAGATCCGCTGTTTACGCTGGCGGAACGCATGGAAATGCTGGAGCAGATGATTAAGCGCTATGAAAACGTGCGCGTAGAGACGTTTGAAGGGCTGCTGGTGGACTATGCCATGCAGAAAAAGGCCAAGGCCGTGCTGCGTGGTATTCGGGCCATTAGTGACTACGAATACGAACTGCAAATGGCCCTGATGAATCGTAAGCTGCAACCGCAACTGGAAACGGTATTTATGATGCCGGCTGAAGCTTATTCCTATCTGAGCTCCCGGCTGGTCAAAGAGATTTTCCGCCTTGGCGGCTCCGTGCGCGGACTGGTGCCGGAGCTGGTGGAGCAACGGCTGCGCGAAAAATTCCATGGCACCGCAGCTACAATTTGAATTGAGGTTTTGTGATGGCAACCCTACCCGCAGTCAAGCAGTTCAGTGATCGTGTCAACCGCATTGAGATTTCCGCTACCATGGCCGTAGTTGCTGAAGCCGCCAAGCTCAAGGCGGGCGGAGCGGACCTGGTTGAATTCGGCGCCGGCGAACCGCATTTTTCTACACCCCAACACATCAAAGATGCAGCCATTACCGCCATCAACAATGATTGCACGCGCTACACTGCGGTGGCCGGCATCAATGAACTGCGCACGGCCATCGCCCGCCGCCATGCCGCGGACCTGGGTTCCCTGTACCAGGCCAGCGAATGCATGGTCTCAACCGGCGGCAAGCTGGCTCTGTTCAATGCCCTTCAAGTGCTGGTAGACCACGGGGATGAGGTCATCCTGCCGGTCCCGTACTGGGTTTCCTTCAAAGACATTATTGAGTACGCAGGCGGAAAATGCGTCTATGTAGAAACCAACGAAGCGGACAACTTCCGCCTGACAGTGGAAATGATTGAGCGCCAGATCACGCCTCGCACGCGCGCCATCATCATCAACACACCGAATAATCCCAGTGGTGCGGTTCTTGACCCGGCGGATTTCACCGCCATTTTGCGGCTGGCGCACAAGCGCGGCATCTATGTCATTGCCGACGAATGCTACGTGTACCTGAACTACACGCCGCGCCGGTTTTCTGCCGGCTCCATAACCGATGCCCGCGAGCATGTGGTGATTATCGGGTCGCTCTCCAAAACCTATGCCATGACCGGCTGGCGTCTGGGTTATGCGTTGGCTCCTGCGCCCATCATCAACGCCATGACCAAGCTCCAGAGCCAAAGCACCTCAAGCACCGCCCATATGGTACAGATGGCCGGGCTGGCCGCCGTCACCGGGCCACAGGACTGCGTGGAAAAAATGAAGAAAGACTATGTCCTGCTGCAGGAGCTGATCCTGGGCCACCTGAAGCTGATCCCCGGCATTACCTGCGTCAAGCCGGAAGGAGCTTTCTACGTTTATCCCAATGTTTCCGCCTATTTCGGCAAATCTGGCATCACATCAGGAGCCGATGTGGCAAAGCGTCTTTTGCATGAGGCACACGTGGTCACAGTGCCGGGCGAGGCTTTTGGCACGCGGGACCATATCCGCCTCTCCTACGCTACTTCGCCGCGTGAGATTGAACGCGGCCTGGAACGTATGCAGGCGTGGTTCGGCAAGCTGTGATCTCTTAAGCTGCTGGACAACGCATTGGCTTTTTTGCGAGTCTAAGAGTTTCTGGGCCGGATAAAGACACGTTGTACCGCTGAATTTACCAGCATGCCAGAACTCTATCCTTTACTTTTGCGGCCACAGTTCCACGAGCGCGTGTGGGGCAGCCATGATCTTGCTCCTATCTACACCCGCGAGATTACCGGGCCCCCCATCGGCGAAGCATGGCTCACCGGTGACGATTGTAAGGTAGCCAATGGAGCGCATGCGGGACGCACCCTGGCTGAGCTTAGCCGTGACTACGGTCCGCTTCTACTGGGAGACGCGGTCGCCAGCGCCCGGCGCTTCCCGCTGTTGATCAAGTTTCTTTTCCCA
>DAHUXF010000377.1 GCA_027307295.1 Acidobacteriaceae bacterium | reverse complement strand
CCCGAATGGAGCATGGTCAGCATCATTGAAGCGTCGCATCACGATGCCGGCACGGCGTATGCCGCCATTGACCGCCACAAGCTCGATGATTTCCGTCCGCTCATCTTCCGCACACGCGATGAAGGCAAGAGCTGGATGATGATTGCCAATGGCATTCCTGAAGGCTCTTATGTACGATCCGTGCGTGAAGATCCCCGGCGTAAAGGCCTGCTCTTTGCCGGAACTGAGACCGGGGTTTATTTTTCCACGGACGATGGCGGCCATTGGCAGCCGCTCAAATTGAATCTGCCTGCTGTGCCTGTCCATGACCTGGAGATTCATGGCGACGATCTTATTGTCGCCACGCATGGCCGCGCTTTCTGGGTGCTGGATGACATTACGCCGCTGCGCCAGCTTGACGGCGTCTCCGCCAGCGCTGACATGTTTCTGTACAAGCCGCAGACTGCTCTGCGTCTGCATCTGCCCACGGACATTGACCGGCGAGGAGCGGTTGGCGACAATCCTCCGCCCGGAGCGATCTTTGACTATTACTTCAAGACCGCGCCCAAAGACGAAGTGAAGCTGGAGATTGTTGACTCCACCGGCAAAGTAGTGCGCGCGCTTTCCAGCAAAGAGAAGAAAGGCGACGAGCAGCCGCCGGAGTGGCCCGATCAGGTCAGGGAAGTAACCACCATCCCGGCTGCCGCCGGTATGAATCGCTATGCCTGGAACCTTCGCTGGGAACCGCCGGTCAAAATTCCCGGAGCGTTTTACAGCGGACAAGGCCCGCAAGGCCCTCTGGCCCAGCCTGGCCTGTATACGGTGAAGCTGACGGTTGGAACACTGTCACAGACACAGCCATTGGAGATTGTGCCTGATCCCCGCACAAAAACTATCAACCCTGACGATCTGCGCAAACAGTTTGAACTAGCCGTGCAGGTCCGGGACGCCAATACAGACCTCCATCGCGCTGTGAATCAAATCCGTACGATGCGGGCGGAACTTAAAGCAATCCAGCAAAGGTTTGATAATGATCCGGCCATGAAAGCCCTGGTGGAACAAGCTGCTGCGCTGGACAAGAAGATGGCCCCGGTGGAGGAACAGTTGATCCAGGTCAATATGAAGGGCTCGGAAGCAAACCTGGCGTTTCCCAACATGCTGAATGAAGAGCTGGATAGCTTCAGCAGCATTGTGCAAGCTGGCGATGGCGCTCCCACCCAGCAGCAATATGAAGTGTTTAAGCTCCTTCGTGGCCAGGTTGATCAGCAACTCACCGCCTGGAAGCAGATCATGTCGGCAGATGTGCCGGCATTCAATGAATTCATCAAGAGCAGCAATGTCCCGGTGCTTTATTTGCCGCCGGACAGCAAATAGTCCTTGCTTTCTGGTGGTTGCCGGGTGAAGGGAAAGGAGCAGTAAATAAACTAGCCTTTCCGGGCATCTTTTAAGGCCTGGGATGAAACAAAGAAGCTGTGAGCTGCGTGTAGCCACGCAGCATGCGTTCCCCCTTGCGGTCCTTTGGAGGCAATTGATGCGCGCTATCCTCTTTGTTGATGACCATGAAGTGCTGGCAAGATTGAGTTGCGAGATTCTGGAGATGCAGGGTTACCGCGCCGTAAGCGCTTATAACGGCACTGAGGCGCTCAAAAAATTTGCTGAAGAGGATTTTGACATCCTGGTGACTGACTTCCGCATGGACGGTATGAACGGCGTGGAACTGGCGCGCAAAGTCCATGAGAAAAATCCTGAAGTCCCGGTCATTATCGTTACCGGGTATGGCCCGATTGATGGAGGCAAAGACGTTTCCGCATGTCTGCAGAAAGAAGATTTGTTCCCCGCGCTTCTGGAAAAAATCAAGATGTTTCTTGGTGAAGTGGAGACACGCGAGCCAGCGGTTAAAAGCGCCTGAGCCGTTATTTCTGCCGGTCAGAACCGGCCCCATGTTGTGTGGGCGGTTTGCTAGACTCTCACCATGCGCCGTCTCATCATCAATGCAGATGATTTTGGACTCACTTCCGGAGTCAATCGCGCGATTGCCGGGGGGCATCGCAACGGCGTAATTACCTCCGCCACCTTGATGGCCAATGCCCGCTGCTTTAGTGAAGCCTCTACTATCAGCAAAAGTCTTCCCGGTCTCAAGACGGGATGCCATGTTGTTCTGATTGATGGCGAGCCGGTCTCTTCTAATCTGCCTTCCCTGACGAATGGCTCGGGGCGGTTTCGCAGCAGTCTGAAAGGTTTTGCGCAAGCGGCGGTCCGCCGCCAGATATCTCCGCAGGAAATTCAGAGGGAGACGGAAGCGCAGATCCGCAAAATTCAGGCAAACGGAATTACTCTGACTCATGTTGACAGCCACAAACATACGCACATGTTTCCTCATGTGCTGCATCCGGTATTGCAGGCCGCCCGGTCTTGCGGCATTCGCGCGGTCAGGAACCCTTTTGAGCCAATGCGCGCATGGCCATCAGGACTTGCCATGAAAACTCCAGGACTGTGGCTGCGTTCGGCGGCAGTGGCTGCGTTTCAGGTTTTTGCCGCGGAATTCCACCGTGCTCTGCGTGACCACGGGATGGTTTCAACCGATGGGACCATTGGCATTGCCGTCACGGGCCAGCTTGACCAGAAAATTTTGTTGCGCCTGCTCACGGCGCTGCCGCAAGGCACATGGGAACTGGTTTGCCATCCGGGATATTCTGACGCGGAGCTTCGCGCTGCCGGAACACGTTTGTTGCAGTCGCGTGAAATTGAGCTCTCCGCTCTAACTTCACAGGAAACCAAAGATACCTTGGCGCGTCAAAACATATAACTGATCTCCTATGCAGACCTTTAACAATTTGTTGAATCGAGAGGCTTCTGGACGAATCAAAGACATTGCGGAAAAAAATGCAATGCCAGCCATAAGCCTGCGTAGATACCGGCAGGTAGTCACGTGTTGAAGGCATTCCACGGCAAAAGTCCAGCGGCTTGGAGTGAAACAAAAAGATGAAGATAGGGATAACCTGTTACCCCACGTATGGCGGCAGCGGTGTAGTCGGCACGGAACTGGGCATTGAACTGGCGGCCCGCGGGCACGAAGTGCATTTCATTACATATCAGCAGCCGATTCGTCTGAACACTGAACAGCCGCGCATCTTCTTCCATGAAGTGACCGTTTCGCAATATCCTCTGTTCGAATATCCACCGTATGATCTTGCCCTGGCGACGCGCATGGCGGAAGTGGCCGAACTTTACAGCCTGGATATTCTGCATGTGCATTACGCCATACCGCATTCCGTGAGCGCCTTGCTGGCCCGCCAGATGCTGGCCGCGCAGCACAATGGAAAATCACGCCGCCTGCCTTTTGTCACTACGCTCCATGGGACAGACATCACGATTGTGGGCGCAGACCGGTCCTATCTTCCCGTGACGCGTTATGCCATTGAGCAGAGTGACGGCGTTACCGCCATCTCGCAATATCTGAAACAACGGACGCTTCAGGAATTTGAAATCCGCAATCCCATTGAAGTGATTTACAACTTTGTGAACTGCGACACTTACA
>DAHUXF010000376.1 GCA_027307295.1 Acidobacteriaceae bacterium | reverse complement strand
CAAACCATACATTACACTTACACACTTTAAAATGTTAAGTTAGAAGAATCGCCGATATCGCTCGTGATCGCACGTCATCGCCGGGAGCGGAGATGCTCACCAGGGTTTGACTGTTTCTTTGCTCCATGGGGAAATGAATCTGCTATTCGTGGGAATGAAACGCTGATGCCAAAATGCGCAATGCGAGAATAAATCGCCGGGATCGTTCGTGATCGCACGTCATCGCCAGGATCGGCGATCCCGGCGATTCAAGCCTTTTTCATCTCTTCGCGAATTTCTTTGGCGGGCTGTCGCAACAGGCGATAGATCAGATAACCGAGAAGCCCAAGACCAATCACGATCAACACCAGCGTTGAGGGATGGCTCTTGATGAGAGTTTTAGTTTCGGAGACGATCTGCGGCCCGAAGAAAATCGTCAAGCCAGACAAGACGCCAAAGCGCACCAGTCTTCCCAAAACAATGGCCAGCAAAAAGTCCCGAATTTTCATCTCAAACACGCCGGCAGAAAAAACCAGCAATTTAAACGGCGTAGGCGGAGGCAGCATCGCCGGGATGAAGAGGGCCAGGAATTCCTGTTTTTCAAAGCGGTCGCGGATGCGTTGCAGCCTGGCTTCATCAATGCGCTTGAGCAGGAAGAGTTCACCGCCGGCGCGTCCTAAAGCAAAAGGCACCAGACTGCCCAGGGTAGAACCCAGTGCGCCCGCCAGGCAGTACAGCCAGGCTTTGTGCGGATTAGCGTACACATAGCCGGCCACTAGCGGGTCCATGGGAACGCCAAAGGCGGATGCATCCAGAATGGACACAATGAACACGCCCCACGCTCCCAGGGTCTTGAGAGCGGCGAGCCATGCACTGTATTTGAGAAGGAATCCGGGAGCAGACAAGATTGTAGTGTAAAGCCCTTGCATGCGACTCGAAAAGCCGGGACCAACAGATAGAATAAGTTTGTCCAGGGCATGCCGCCTAAATGTGACAAAGACCATCACTGCCATGCCGAGTGACAAGATGCAGATTTTGCAACACCCATTCCGGGATATCACCCATTCTTGGAGATCAGGCGCGTGAGCCTGGAAAAATGGCAGCGGTGAATGAAAAGATGCTAAAAAATTCCATACAGCCATGAATCCAGCCGGGCAGGTGATAATCTTAGAGTTTGTACCCAATGAGGATTGTGTGCCGTTGTGGCAATCCTGGGGGGCCATTTTGCGCCAGCCCTTTACACAGTATTTTTAGAACCATTACACTAGGCGGTTTGGCATATCAGCGGGAGAGTTTATGCCTGGAGTTGAGGACAAGGTAAAACAGATCATTGTGGACCAACTGGGCGTGGAAATAGCCGATGTGACTCCAGCGTCCTCGTTTGTGGATGATCTGGGGGCAGACTCACTGGACCGCGTGGAGCTGATTATGGCGTTGGAAGAGATGTTTGGCATTGAAATTCCGGATGATCAGGCGGAAAAGATTGCCACCGTCCAGGACGCGATAGATTACATCCAAAAAAATGCAAAATCTGTAAAGCAATGATGTCCCCTGTAGCAGAATTCAGCACCAACATAAGAAGGAGAGTCACAAGCCTATGGCAGCAGCCGTTGAAGATAAAGTGAAACAGATTATTGTTGAGCAGCTTGGAGTTGATGAAGGTGAAGTCACGCCCAATGCCTCCTTTGTGGATGATCTTGGCGCTGATTCCCTGGACACCGTGGAACTGGTGATGGCATTTGAAGAAGCGTTTGATATTGAGATCCCTGACGAAGACGCGGAAAAAATCCGCACTGTAAAGGACGCGGTTGAGTACATTGAAAAACATGCGAAAGGCGGCAAGTGATTGGCCAGGCGGGTTGTTGTAACGGGCCTGGGGCTGATCTGCAGCGTGGGTCACACCAGCACTGAGGTTTGGCGGAATATCGTTGCCGGCAAAGGCGGCATAACCAGAATTTCCACTTTTGACACAACGAATTTCCCCTGCCAGATTGCCGCGGCAGTGAAAGGGTTTGATCCTCTTAATTTTATTGAGAAAAAAGAGGTCAAGAAAATGGGACGCTTCATCCACTTTGCCCTGGCGGCGGCGGATGAAGCCATGAAGATGTCCGGCCTTCAGGTGACTCCGGAAAATGAAGCCCGTGTAGGCGTGCATATTGGTTCCGGGGTAGGCGGATTTGACGTGATCGAGCGGGAGCATGAGCAGTTGCTCAAGGGCGGTCCGCGCAAAATTTCGCCGTTTTTTATTCCTGCTGCCATTGTGAACCTGGCTGCCGGGCATGTAAGTATTCGTTACGGCGCTAAAGGACCGAATGAAGCCACAGCCACGGCCTGCACCACCAGCGCTCACGCTATTGGCGACGCTTATAAAATCATTCAGCGCTGTGACGCCGATGTAATGATTGCCGGCGGCTCAGAAGCCGCAATCACGCCTATGGGCGTGGGCGGATTCGCTGCCATGCGCGCCCTTTCCACGCGCAATGACGCTCCGGAAAGTGCCAGCCGGCCCTGGGACATAGATCGCGATGGCTTTGTTATTGGCGAAGGCGCAGGCATCCTTGTGCTGGAAGATCTGGAACTGGCCCGCAAGCGCGGAGCCAACATTCTGGCTGAGATTGTTGGCTATGGAATGAGCGCCGATGCTTACCACATTACACAACCTGCCGAAGAAGGCGAAGGCGGCTGGCGCGTGATGACAGCGGCCATTAAAGACGCAAAACTGTCGCCGGCGGACATTGACTACGTAAATGCCCACGGCACCTCTACTCCCATTGGCGACTTGCTGGAAACCAAGGCCATCAAGCGGACTTTTGGCGCCGATACAAAGATTGCCGTCAGCTCCACCAAATCCATGACGGGCCATCTTTTGGGTGGAGCAGGCGGACTGGAAGCCGGTATCACCATTCTGGCGCTGCGCGACCAGGTGCTGCCGCCAACCATTAATCTGGGCACGCCTGATCCCGAATGCGATCTGGATTACGTGCCGAATGTTGCCCGGAAAGCGCCGATCCAGATAGCACTCTCCAATTCATTTGGCTTTGGCGGCACCAACGGTTCCCTCATTTTCAAGAGATGGACTGAGTAGGTCAGAGCACCTGAGCATTAACCCATGAACATGGACCAGGTCCACCAAGTCAGAAGAGCGGAGAGATTTTCGCGCGGTCTGTGGTACCTGCAGAGGTTCTTGCCGTCGGTATCTTTGCTGGCGCTTCTCTGGTTTGTTATTGCCGCTGCCGCTCTTCCCGCGCATGCCATCTCTTACGCAGAGTGGGATGTGCAATGGGAGCCCGCAACCTTGGTGAATGGTTCGCCTGTCTTATTTCTTGTCCATGCGCCTGAGGGACTGCGCGGACTGCACGGAACGTTTCTTGGGCAAAGCGTTTCATTTCGCTTGGGCCAGGCCTGCCATTGCTGGTATGGCATTGCAGGGGTAAGTCTTTCCACTCCGCCGGGCCAATATACGCTGCGGCTTGAAGGCTCCGGCAACGCTCCTGAGAAAGCGGCTCAGACGCATGTGGTCCCGATAGGCGTAGCGCATT
>DAHUXF010000375.1 GCA_027307295.1 Acidobacteriaceae bacterium | reverse complement strand
AGGTTTCGGCTGACCTGGCGCCGAACTGAACCAGCCTGGTGGCTACATTCAAAGGCCGCCACATAAACGCGTTGGCTGCGATAAAAGCGATATAGAAAAAATAGCCAAGGTACTTGTTGGAGGAAAATACATGGATCAGGAAAGCCAGCACACACAGAAACAGAAAACCAGATGCATCGCGAACCAGAAGCTCCTATAAATAGAGGCCAATCTGATAGCGATGGTAGCCATGCCAGGCCTGTACTACTACGCCGCCCAGCAATGCCGCGCTCTGCATCAGCATAATCATCAAAATCAGCGTGAGCAGGCGCGAGGCGTAGGAGATCCAGTCAGGAGTGGGCGTGGAAACAGCAATTTCATCCATGCGTTCGTCACGGTCTTTCCAGACCAGCACGCCGGCATAGTAGGTAATCACGATGACCACAAACAGATACAGCGTGTTCCGTATCAGGTCAAGAATCCAATACGTGACGGGAAGTGTCTGGTTGCCATAGGCTTCTGTAGCGCTCAGGGCAAGACTGGGGATGCAATTCAAGAGTGATGCAACAGCAATTACAACGAAGAATGTGCTTCTTGCCATACCCATGAAGTGGATCTTGAATGAGCCTACAAATTTGGCCCATTGCGTATCGTGCAATTGCGGGTGGGGCAGGGGAATCGCTACCGGTTGAATAGCTTCCTCAGCATCGGCTTCAATGCGCCGGGGCTTGGTGCTTTTTTCAGCAAAGCTGAAACGAGAATAGGCTACGGCAAAAGTCAGGCAGCCAATGCCGATCCAGAGTAGCCGGTTCCAGAACAACAGCCCCTGAAGCCCAATCGAGACACGGTTTTTTTCCGCAACCGTCCAGTAACGTGTGACCAGATCAAAGGCGCGAGTACCAAATGGATCGAGAAGTGCTGCGATCTGTTCATGCTGAATATCATGAAGCAGAGCGCCGGCGACACCATACCCTGTAAGCAGGATCAAAGCCGCAACAAACGAAACGATCTCATTGCGGGCCAGCGCGGCGATGGCAAAAAGAACTGCCGCCATGAAAAATGCGTTGGGCAAAGCAAAAACGACAATGCCGTTCAGGTGCGCAGCCCAGTTCACCCGTCCCCATCGCTCAGGATCGACCCATGGCATGTACTTGGCCAGAAGTATGCCAATCGAGACACCCAGCATGGGTATCACCGAGATAAGCGTGGCGCCGATAAAGCGGCCTATCAGAAAATCAAAGCGTTTGAGGGGCGTGGTAAAAATAATCTGGTAGGTATTGTGGCTGAAGTCACGAATGGCGGCAGAGGTCACAAATGCCGTGGACATAAGCAGCGTGAGCAGCCCAATGAATGAATAAAAATTCTGGATGACATAAGGTGCGTTGCGATCCGTATTGGACAAAGAGCCGCCCACCTGTACCTGGTCAGTGCTGACTGCACCGAAAATCAGCAACGCGATGATGAAGAGGAAAATCCAGACCATCCAGGAGCGGAGCCAAAAGCGGATTTCGAACAGCGCTATGCGCAGAAACATTGGTCGCTCCTAGTCCCAGTTCCGGATTTTGGTAAAGAACACGTCTTCCAGATCGGCCTGGCTGGGAAGAAATCCATCACCCGGCGGCTGCTCGCCAAAAACATGCAAGAAGGGCCGCCCGCCCACCAGCTTATTGGATACAACGCGGAAGGTCTGTTCGTAATGGGCCAATTCCGCCTTCTCGATGGAACGCTGCCAGATCCGGCCATTCAACCGGGCAATAGCGGCCTGTGGTTCGCCTTCATAGAGCACCTGTCCCTGGTGAATGATGGCCATGCTGGTGCAAAGGTCCATCACGTCTTCCACAATGTGCGTTGAGAGTATGACGATCACCTGCTCCCCAACCTCAGCCAGCAGATTGTAGAACCGGTTGCGCTCGCCCGGATCAAGACCCGCCGTTGGTTCATCCACGATCAGCAATTGCGGATTGCCCAGCAATGCCTGGGCAATCCCGAAGCGCTGCCGCATGCCTCCGGAAAAGCCGGTCAGGGCATTCTTGCGGACCTCATAAAGATTGCAACGCTGCAGCATTGCAGCCACAATATCTTTACGCTCACGCGAGTTTGTGATTCCCTTGAGCAACGCCAGATGGCTCAGCATGTCCTGCGCAGAGATTCGGGGATAAACACCGAATTCCTGGGGCAGGTATCCAAGACGGCGGCGAATTTCATCTTTTTGCTTGAGGGCGTCGATTGCACCAAGCGTGACGCTGCCGCTGTCCGGTTCCTGCAATGTGGCAAGAGTCCGCATTAGAGTGGACTTGCCGGCCCCATTTGGACCCAGCAGGCCATACATGCCCCGCGGGACGGTCAGCGACACGTCATTCAGCGCTTTGACGCCGTTTTTGTAAGTCTTGGAAAGATTTCTGATGATCAGTTCCATGCTCATGCCTCATTGGTACGTGAATCTGCAGGGATAAGTTCGGGACTAACAGCCAATCAATGTTATGGGCCGTGCTGTTCTTTTAGAGACGTTTCACCAGAGGTTACGTCAACAGCTAAAAACGACAGCTATTCCAGTACCTCGCCAACAACCCATACTCGCGATACCGCGCGATCCCCATCTTTCGACTCGCAGGACTTAAACCGTCGGAAAACAATGTGCCTGCAATACGATATCAGCAAAATACTCATCCCATGCCGGTTTTGTTGCGGTCAAATTCTCCCAGCCGCAAACAGCCAGGAGATTGCAGAGCATGAAAGCTGCCCGGTTATAATTACGGCTTCTATGCGCACGGATTGGTCTTCTAACGAACTTTCTGCGATTGATAGTCAACTGCTGGAGCCGATTGTGGCTGGACCGGCAGACCATACAGGCAGCCGTCCTCCTCTGTTTCCTGCCCAGGGCAGATTCCGTTTTCAACCACAAGAAATTGCTGAATACTTCCAACCCCGCCATCGGGCGAGACTGCGATCTGCTCAATTCACCGGGGCTCGAACGGATACGATCCTGGTACATGCTCACTAGCGCTCTTATCCAGCGAATGAGCTCGCGTCTGTTGCAACTGGAGAAGCAGGCCCAGATGCGCAAGCTGTCGACTATCCAGGGAGTCAATCTCTGCTCGAATGACTACCTCGGGCTGTCCACCGATCCGCGTCTTAAAGAAGCTTTGATTCAAGGCATTGCGTCTTGCGAACGGACCGGGGCAACCGGGTCACGCCTGCTGAGTGGAAACCATGATGTCTGGGACCAACTGGAAACCGAATTTGCAGCTTTCGCTGGGACGGAAGCTGCGCTGTTATTCAACTCTGGCTTTGCCGCAAACACAGGGTTGCTCAGCTCGCTGCTCGGTCCCGACGACATAATTTTCTCTGACGCCCTGAACCACGCCAGCATCATTGACGGTATCCGCCTGGCGCGCGCACAAAAGGTGATTTATCCTCACGGCGACTTGAATTTCCTTGAAGACAAGTTATGCCGGCACGTTCAGGCCGGTGGATCGAAGGTGATCGTGACAGAGAGCATTTTCAGCATGGACGGCGATCGCGCTCCGATTGGCGAATTGCTACGCC
>DAHUXF010000374.1 GCA_027307295.1 Acidobacteriaceae bacterium | reverse complement strand
TTGTGGTCGGCGATGGCGAGCATGTCCGTGTCGAGGGCATGCACCTCTCCGTCCAGGAGCTTCACTTTCTCGCCGGCCGCGGCCATGCGCACCACGATGCCGCCGGCGATGTGCTTCAGATCGTAGGCATGCATGGGCTGGCCCAGTTCGCACAGAATGTAGTTGGTCACATCCACCAGATTGTTGATGGGATTCACGCCCAGCGAGTTGAGCCGGTACTGCATCCACAGAGGCGAGGGGGCGACCTTTACGTTTTCCACGCGCTGTCCGCTGAAGCGCGCGCACAGGCTGGCGTCTTGAATCGTGATGGAAAGATTGCCGCTGCCTGCTGCGGACGGAAGTTCGCCTACGGGATCGGCCACGCTCAGTCCCGCGATGGCCGCTACTTCGCGCGCCATCCCCAGATGCCCCCAGAGATCAGGGCGATTGGTAAGCGATTTATTGTCGATCTCAATGATGGAGTCAGGCTCAGAGTGCTCCGCAGCAGCCACGTCCGCCACGCTTGCTCCGGGGAATGCACCGGGATCGTGCACGCCTTCGCACTCGGCGGTCTTCATCGTGATCTGCTGGGCAAGCGTGGCCACGTCCATTTTCAGGCCGGGGACAAGCTCGCGTATCCAGTTATAAGAAAATTTCATAGGTTCAGAACTGGTTCAGGAAACGAAGATCGCCGCTTTGCAGCAGGCGGATGTCATCAATCGCATAACGCATCATGGCCAGGCGCGTGAGCCCCAGCCCAAAGGCAAATCCGTTCCACTCCTGCGGATCAAGCCCGCAATTGCTGATCACATTGGGATGCACCAGTCCGCATGGCAGCAGCTCAACCCATCCGCTCTGCTTGCAGACGGCGCAGCCGCTTCCGCCGCAGATCAGGCATTGGATGTCCAGCTCAAATCCTGGTTCCACAAAAGGGAAGTAGCCAGGACGCAGGCGTACAGTGACTTTGCGGCCAAAGACCGAACTCAGGAGCGTCTGCATGAAATAAATCAGATGGCTGACGGAGACATCGCGGTCCACCATCATGCCTTCAACCTGGTAGAACGTGTGCTCATGCGATGCATCCACTTCTTCATTGCGGAAGACGCGGCCGGGCGCGATCATACGCAGCGGCGGCCCCAGCTTTTCCATGCCGCGCACCTGTACCGGCGACGTGTGGGTGCGTAGCAGATTGCCGCCCTCCAGCCAGAACGTGTCCTGCATGTCGCGCGCGGGATGGTCCCGGGGGATGTTCAGCGCGTTAAAGTTGAAATAGTCAGTCTCCACCTCCGGACCATCCAGCACACGGAAGCCCATGGAGATGAAAAGCTGCTCAATCTCATCCTGCACCTGCGTGACTGGATGGATATGCCCCGGAGCAATTCCCTGCGGCGGGACCGTCAGGTCAATCCATTCCGCCTGGAAGCGCTGGTCAGACTCTGAGGATTCCAGCAGATGCTTGCGGTCATCCAGTGATTTTTCCAGCGTGGCTTTGGCTTCATTGAGCAACTGGCCGGCGCGGGCGCGGTCTTCCGCCGCCATAGAGCCAAACGTCTTGCTGATTCCAGCCAGTTCGCCTTTGCGGCCTAGCACCGCTACGCGGACCTTTTCCAGATCGGCCAGCGTGGCTGTGGCGCTGATATCGCGCAGAGCCGACTGCGTAAGGTCTTTGATGGTCTGTATCGGGTTCGTCAAGAGTGTCCGCGCTTGTGCAACAGTAATCCTAAACTATAGATGGGGCACAATATGCGGTCAACCAGTGAGGCTCCGTTTTATCTATTTATGCCAGCGTCCATGCTGGCATAAATCATGCGGGTCCAGAGCTTTTCACTGCGGGGAAAGATAGGCGCCAGTTCAGGTAGGTTGGAGAAGACACGGACAAGCTTTCCGTTCTCACTGAAGAAGACAATGATATAGCGGTCATGAAGGAAGTTCCGGCGATTGAGTTCTGGTTTACCCTTGGGATTCTCTTGCGTCTTTATGAAGTAAAACGCTGCCGACTTCTCATATCGATTCAGGTCCATTACGCCGTCCAGGTGCTCCGGGTCGGCTTCTGCGTCCGATGGTCCGAGAATATGGCGGGCCAGTTTTTCATCCATGCCTGGCTTAAGTTTCGCCAAAGCTTGCTGTAATGCTATGAGACGCTGCGGAGAGAGTTTGTCCGAAGCGTTCGTTTCTGCGGAACCTGTAAAGTCCGCTTCGCTTCCACAACTTTCAGGATGCAACACCAGCCAGTGCTTTACTGCATCCTGCACCAGCTTGCGATGATTGCCCTGGTTGACCCAATTGAAATATTCGAACACGCCGATTTCATTCTGTTTTTTTGGGTCAAGCAGAGGAGTAATGACGCTGTCCCAGTCCAATCCGGCGTCTGTCAAAATCCAAAGAGCAGCGTCGCCGGCATGAAAATCAGCGAGAGGTTCGGAGCGAGAATCTGGCATCCACGTGGAGTCTGTGAGATGTTCCACCAGGCATGGCTTGGCCACTCCGCTCAACAACACAAGCGTGTCATGCACATCATCGCCACTGAGAAATGATTTCATAGGGAAGGCTGATGCATTCGGAAGCTGGCGGCACATCAGTTCCGCCAGTTCCTTGGCCTCTCCCACGTTCATGCCTTTAAGCCAGATCTTCTTGATCTCTGCCAGGGTGGGTTCCGGAGCTTCTTCCATTATCATGTCTATGGTCTTGAGATGATCGCTTGAAGAAAATATCTTTTCTGCAGTTTTATAGAAGCTGCTGGTCGCAGTGAGTCTCAATTCAACTTTGAAAGGCGCATGGTCGAGCGTGACATCGAAGGTTCCGTTCGTCGCAGCTTGGACCTGCTGTGCATGCTCGCCCTGGCGCAACGTGATCTGGACTGGATAAATGGGATATCCCAATTTGCTCTTGACGGTACCGGTGATGTGCGTATGTCCTTTGCAGCCGGTGATCGCGAGAAGCGCAATCGTGCAGGCGAGTAGCCAGCTAAGGCTTCGTGGATGAGGCCAGCGATGTGAAAAGACTCCTGCAGATACATGCATGGCGGGAGTAGTCCCCTTTTGTCTCTTTCTAGTCGCGACGAAATTGAGGCATTCAAGCAATCGCTAAATGCCAATAGGCTTAACAGTCTATAGACACCGTTTCGGGAGAATCGGTTCGGGAGAAAGCATGTTAAAATAAACCTTGCAGCTGCGGCCCTGCCTTCGTAAGCCGGAATTCCCTCGCAGTTCCCGAAAAACCCATGATCTCAGTCAGTAACGTTTCCATGCGCTACGGCGCAAAAATTCTGTTTGAAGAGGTGAGCACGGCGTTCACGCCGGGCAAGCGCTATGGCCTTACTGGACCTAACGGCGCTGGTAAAACCACGTTCATGAACCTGCTTTCCGGAGAACTGGAGCCGCAGAAGGGCAACGTGGTGCGTCCTAAAAAGCTCAGCGTGCTGCGCCAGGACCAGTTTGCCTTTGACGCTTATCGCGTGATCGATACCGTCATTATGGGCAACAAGCGCCTGTGGGCCGCCATGGAAGAGCGCAACCATATCTATGAAAAGCCTGAGATGAGCAATGAAGA
>DAHUXF010000373.1 GCA_027307295.1 Acidobacteriaceae bacterium | reverse complement strand
GTGGCCGCTGAAGCCATGGTCGCCCTGACGCTGGCCCGCTGTGCCCTGGAAAAGTTTGGTGGAGACTCCATCCAGGAGACGCGGCGAAATTTCGAAGGATACAAACAACAACTGCATGAGTTCTAAGTCAAAGAGGACAATTTATCCCATTGTGAAGTACGGCGATCCCGTGCTGGAGACTCCGGCTGAACCTGTTACAGAGTTTAACCATGAGCTCAAAGAGCTGGTGGAAGACATGTTTGAATCCATGTACGCTGCGCATGGTGTAGGGCTGGCCGCGCCACAAATCGGGATCAACAAACGACTGGCCGTGATTGACATTACTTTTAAAGAGAATGCTGATGCCAGGCTGGTGCTGGTGAATCCAGAGATCATCGGACGGGAAGGTAAGCAGACTGGACAAGAAGGGTGCCTGAGCCTGCCTGAATTTCGTGAAAATGTGGTCCGCGCTAATGTGGTCACAGTCCGCGCGCAGGATGTGGAAGGCAGATGGTTTGAAAAAACCGGGGAAGAGTTGCTGGCTCGCGCAATGCTGCATGAGACGGACCATTTGAATGGCAGGCTTTTTATCAGCCACGTGAGCGCACTGAAGCGCGACCTGATCAAACGCAAGATCAAGAAACTGATGCGTGCCGGCGAGTGGGAATGAAGCTGGTTTTTTGCGGCACGCCGGATTTTGCCGTGCCCTCACTGGAGCGCCTGGCCGCTGCTGGGTATGACATTCCCCTGGTTGTTACACAGCCAGACAGGCCGCAGGGGCGCGGTATGGAACTTGCCGCTCCACCGGTGAAGCAATCTGCGCTCAAGCTGCAATTGCCGGTGCTACAGCCGGAAAAAATCAAAAAGAACGAAGAGTTTCAAGCTGCGCTGGCGGCGATCCGTCCGGATGCCATCATTGTTGTAGGTTACGGGCGTATTGTTCCACCGTGGATGCTCAACCTTCCCCCCTTGGGCAATATCAACGTGCATGCCTCACTGTTGCCAAAATATCGTGGCGCAGCGCCGGTGCAGTGGGCGGTGGCCAACGGTGAAAAAATAACAGGCGTGACCACCATGCGGCTGGATGAAGGGCTGGATACCGGGGACATCCTTCTGCAATGTGAGATGGAGATCAGGCCGGATGATACGTCTCTGACTTTGTGGTCACAGCTGGCGGCGATGGGAGCCGGTCTGCTGGTGGAAACGATTCGTGGTTTAGAACAGCGGGCAATTGTGCCGCGCCCGCAAGACCATACGCAAGCCACGCTGGCGCCGATTCTCAAAAAAGAAGATGGACTGATTGATTTCAACCGTACCGCCAGACAAATATATGATCGCCTGCGGGGATTCCAACCATGGCCCGGCGCTTATACGATCTTTCGCGGCAAAAACCTGAAGATCGTAGCTGCACGAGTCGCGAACGCTTCGCCTGAATTTGCCGCCGGAGTACTTCAAGCCAGGGAGGGTAAGCTTGTTGTTGGATGTGGTGAAAGTACCACCCTGGAATTGATTCAGCTTCAGCCTGAGGGAAGGAAGCCACTGTCCGCGCGAGATTTCATTAACGGTTACAGACTGACCGCGGGCGAACGGCTGGGTTAAATCCATGGCAGTTTCTCCTGCACGGCTCGCCGCCTTCAACATATTGTTGCGCGTGGAACGCGAATCGGCGTTTGCCGTTGAGCTGCTTCATTCCGCGATACTGGATGAGCTTTCTTCCATCGACCGTGGTCTGGCCACGGAACTGGTAATGGGAGTATTGCGGTGGCGGTCCGTCCTGGATGCATCGATTGCCTACTTCAGTTTCACGCCATTCAGGAAGCTGGACCTTGAGGTGCTGACCGCGCTCCGTCTTGGAGTCTATCAAAAACAATTTCTGACGAAGGTGCCGCCTCATGCTGCGGTGCATGAAACTGTTGAGCTGGTCAAATACGCGAAAAAGACTTCAGCAGCCGGGCTGGCGAACGCAGTCATGCGCAAAGTAAAGTCCGGCGTCATAACGCAGAGCGGCAGTTCTGACAGCGTAGAACGACTGTCCGCGGAGTTGGCGCACCCGCAATGGCTGGTTGACAGATGGGTACAGAGTTTTGGCTTCGATGCGGCAAGGCGCATCTGTGAATATGATCAGCGCATACCAGCCACAGCGTTGCGGATGGCCGAGGCTCTGGACGAAGAGAAGCTACGGGAAGAAGGAATTCAGTTGGCTCCGGGCGCGCTCATGCGAAGCGCACGCGTGGCAGTAACTGGAGACATCACAGCAAGCCGGCTCTTCCGCAGCGGCAAGATTGCCATACAGGACGAAGGCTCCCAACTGGTGGCAGCGCTGGCGGGCAAAGGAAGGCGCATTCTGGATTGCTGTGCGGCTCCCGGCGGCAAGACCAGCGCGCTGGCAACGCGTTTGCCTGAGGCAGAAATTTTTGCCGCTGACCTGCATCCACACCGCGCTCAGCTTTTGCGCCGTCTGGCCTGGCAAAGAAATGTTCATGTTGTTGCTGCCGACGCGCTGGCACTCCCATTCATGGCAGACTTTGACCGCGTGCTTGCGGACGTTCCATGCTCCGGCACAGGCACGCTGGCCCGCAACCCTGAAATCAAATGGAAGCTCAAGCCTGAAGACATTGTGGATTTGCAACAACGCCAGACCGCTATTCTTCGGTCCGCGATACAACATGTTGCGCCCGGTGGAAGGCTGATTTACTCCACCTGCTCCATGGAGCCGGAGGAAAATGAGGAAGTGGTGAAGACATGTTGGCAAAGCGGGAACAAATTCAAGATCGTGCCTGTCCGCGATGAACTTGCGCGCTTGCAGGAATCAGGAGAGTTGGCGTGGCAGAACATTGATCAACTTGTGCGCGGTGATTTTCTGCGTACCATTCCCGGTGTGCAGCCTTGCGATGGGTTCTTTGCCGCCATTCTGGAGAGGCGTTGATGGCAACTACTTTTTCACATCGAAATTAATGATTGAACCTTCCTGAACGCGCTGCCCGGCTTGAGGATATTGCCGCACAATCACTCCCGCAGCGCTGCCGGAACCATCATCCGTCACGGGCTGTATTTGCCCGACTTTAAAGCCTGCTTTCAGCACAGCCGTAGTTGCTTCCGCCAGAGATTTGCCGGTGAAGCCCGGCATCACATACCACTGTCCGCTTTCTGGTGCGGAAAAAACCAAACCAATTTTCGGAGATATAAATTCCGCTGCTTCAGCCTGAGGAGTTTGCGCCACCACGGTTTCCGGAGCAACGCCGGGCATGTGAATCGTGGCCACAGAGCCAATCTCCAGGCCGCGGCGGCTGATATTAATTTCAGCGGCATGCCGGCTTTGTCCAATCAGGTTGGGGATGGCTGCGCGCTGCACGCCAAGGCTTTCCGCCACCTGGATCTTCCAACCACGGCGGACCGTAACGCCGGGAACGGGCGCTTGTGAAACGATCCGGCCTGCCGGCACGGAAGCGCTATAGAAGCGGCTTTCCACGGAGAGAACCAGGCCGTCAGTATTTGCGGCGCGCTCGGCTTCCGCAGGATTCATGCCCACCAGTTTTGGGATGGTCACTTCGCGCCCGTGAGAT
>DAHUXF010000372.1 GCA_027307295.1 Acidobacteriaceae bacterium | reverse complement strand
GGCTGATGCTGCATTGCAGGTTCTCCATGAGAGCCTGGCCCACGACCCCAAAGATGCTCACGCCTACAATCTGCTCTGCCGCATCTATTTCCAACTGGAACTCTGGGACACCTCAGTACGCATGGCGGAGAAGTCCGTTGCCCTGGACCCACAAAACAGCCTTTACCATCTCTGGCTGGCGCGCGCTTTAGGCCGCAAAGCAGAGAATTCAAATCCGTTCACGGCATTCGGGCTGGCGCGCAAGGTCAAGGCAGAATTTGAACGGGCTGTGGCGCTGGATGGCGCGAACCTGCGCGCGCGTTCCGATCTGAGCGAATTTTATCTGGAAGCCCCCAGCTTTCTGGGTGGCGATAAAGGCAAGGCAAAACAGCAGGCTGAATTTGTTGCAGGACATGACCTGGCGCTCAGCTGTTACATCTTTGGACGGCTGGAAGAAAAGCAGGGGACAGGCCGGGCGGAAGCTGAGTACAAAAAAGCCATTGCCGCCAGCAGCAGTCCTGCTCATTACTGGGTGGAACTGGCGCACTTTTACCGGCGGGCCGGCCAGTTCCCTGAAATGGAAGCCGCCGTCAACCAGGCGCTGGCCCTCGCGCATCCCGGCGAGGCGGCTGAATTCGATGCAGCCAGTCTTCTGCTCCACACTGGCCGCAACTTTACCGGGGCCGTAGACCTTCTACATCGCTACATCTCGCAGGACGAGCAGTCGGAAGAAGGACCCACTTTCCAGGCGCATTATCTTCTGGGAATTCTTCTGGAGAAACAGGGCAGAAAAAAAGATGCGGCGCAGGAATTCCAGGCCGCGTTGGGCCTGGCTTCACAGTACCGTCCGGCGCAGGATGCGCTGGCCCGTGTTTCCCGATAGAATCACGTTTTTCATACCATTTATCCAATCCTTTCGCGCAGGTGAAAAATGAATTTGCATACCCGTATCATCCTGGTTGCTGCCTGGATCGTGATCGTCCCGTTCGTCGCGCCCGCGCAAGATGCGGCGCCCACCACGCAAGACAAACCGCTGGCGTTCCGCGCAGCCATTGAACTGGCGCTGAAAAACAGCGCCACCACGGGATTGGCGCATGCGGACGCACAACGCGCACGCTTTTCCGTCACCCAGGCGCACGATGTTTTTCTGCCACAGATGATCCTGGGCTCCGGCCTGGGCGGCTCTTACGGTTTTCCGCTCAGCCTGGAGGGCGCTGCGCCTTCCATTTTTAACGTGAACTTTCAGGGAGCATTGTTGAACGCTGCCCAGCGGGCCAACGTCAAGGCTGCCCGCACCGATGTGGAGGCCACGGCCGCGCAAAATGCCGACCGCCGCAATGAAGTGCTGATGGAAACAGCGGTGGACTACGTGCAGCTTGATCTGTTAACGTCGTCGCTTTCCATCCAGCACGAACAACAGGATGCAGCGCAGAAGTTCGTGGACATCGTAAGCCAGCGCGTCCAGGCCGGACTGGATAGTCCGGTGGAAACGACACGGGCAAAGCTGGTGGCGGCGCGGACCCGGCTGGATATTGTGCAGACGCAGGCTGCCGCCGACCAACTGCGGTCAAGGCTCTCCCAGCTCACAGGGCTTCCCGCTGCATCCATACAGACTTCCACGGAAACAATTCCGGCCCTGCCATCGGTCTCGCAGGACCAGGACCTGCCAGCTGAAGCACTGAAGAACAATCCTGCCGTAAAGGTTGCTGATCTGGCGGCCAAGGCCAAGGAGTTCCACGCCCTGGCGGAGCGGAGACAGCTTTATCCCGCAGTGGATTATGTGGGGCAGTATGCCGTGCTGGCGCGCTTCAATAACTATGACCAGTTTTTCCAGAAGTTCCAGCGCCACAACATAACGGCTGGCGTGGCCATCCGTTTCCCATTTTTTAGCCCGGTGCAGCGCGCCACCGCGGATGTGGCCAGCGCGGAAGCCGCAAAATCGCGCAAAGAAGCCCAGAGTGTGAAAGAGCAGGTGAGTACAGAGACGCTTAAGCTCCAACGCCAGGTGCAGCAGCTTGCAGCCGCGCGCGACGTGGCGCAACTGGAACACCAGCTTGCCCAGGCCGATATTGAGGCCACGCACGCCAAGATTGAATCCGGGGCCGGCAGCATTAAAGAAGAGCAGAACGCACTGGTGGTGGAACATGAGCGGTATACTGCTTTTCTGAACTCCAGTTTTGAGCTGGACCGGGCGCAGATCCAGCTGATGCGGCAAATCAATCAACTGGAAGGTTGGGCACTGGGACCGGCGCCCCGCTAGCAAGATCCGGGATATGATACAGTTCGCATGCGAGACCAAATTGGGAATCTAGTTGCCAAAATGGAATGCTGGTCCATGAAACGCGGCGGGCAATTTCATCACTATCTATGCGCAGGAGATTGATATGCCGGACCCGATCAACAGCGTAATTGACATCTCACACCATAATGGGAATGTGAGTCTGATCCAGGCCGCAGCCGACGGTATTGTGGGAGTAGTCCACAAGGCGACACAAGGGATCAACTTCAATGATCCAGCCTATGCCACAAACAAACAGAAAGCGTCAGACGCGGGACTGTTTTGGGGCGCGTATCATTTTGCCGATGGCTCGGATTCAATCGCGCAGGCAGAGCATTTCTTAAACATCGTCCAGCCTGACGATCAGACGCTGATCGTTCTTGACTTTGAGGAAAACACTCAGGGGCCTTCCATGACTCTGGATGGGGCCCAGGCTTTTGTAAACCACATCAATGAGAAAGTCGGACGCTTTCCCGGTCTCTACGGCGGATCTTTCCTGAAAAGTCTGCTCGGTCAGACCCTTGATCCGGTGCTGGCGAATTG
Organism: Acidobacteriaceae bacterium; assembly: GCA_027307295.1. GTDB lineage: Bacteria > Acidobacteriota > Terriglobia > Terriglobales > Acidobacteriaceae > Angelobacter. The sequence continues at coordinate 761 of DAHUXF010000372.1, read as the reverse complement.
CTGGTTCTGGCTGGCCCAGTACAGCAACACCCCTACGGTGCCCAGGAACTGGCCCACGTGGACCATGTGGCAGTACACAGACGGCAAGGCAGGACAAGCGCCCCACACCGTGCCAGGCGTGGGTGCATGCGATCGAGATTTTTTCAATGGAGACCTGGCCGCGCTGAAAGTGCTGTGGGGAATGGCTACAGACACCAGCGCGAATACCACGGACAGTACAGGAGATGCCGGAAGCACGGACAACGCCGTGGGCGCTCCGTAAGCAACGGGCATTTCACTGCAAAATTGGATGGGTCAAGGAGCCATGACTCCGGTGTGGCGCATGGCCAGCCACATCAACACTGAACCGATAAATATTGTTGCGATTACAAGTGATATTGCGCCCGCGATAAATACCGGCAGCAGCGGATGCGTGTCCGCAGATTGCCTTTCCGCTGTTGACTGGGGAACGCTGGAAACCAGCTCCAGCGGTTTCTGCGCCTCGATCACCCTTTCCAAAACTGCGCTGCTCATAATGGCCCTCCGAAAAAGCAACTGTAGCGGGGATGTGGGCGCGCTCACTGTGATGGCCGTCACAGGTCAGGTGTGTTTGAACTCAAGCCCTCAAGCCAGAGCTTTGAAAGTCAGTAAGAACAACATGGAGCGCAGCCGCCCCCGGCTGCGCCTAAAACACTTCCAGACGCAGGCGAGGGCGCCTGCGCTCCACGATTACTTGGCTATTGGGGACATTTTTACTAACTCTCACAGTGATTGAACCATCC
>DAHUXF010000371.1 GCA_027307295.1 Acidobacteriaceae bacterium | reverse complement strand
ATGCGGTCCAGACGGTGGCCCACCAGTTCGCTCTGGTCAAAGCCGCCGCCTTCATACACGCGCTGGTTGGCGTAGCTGATAAGACCGGCGGTGTCCGCCACAATAATCATGGTCTGCGTGTTGTTCAGGATCTTGCTGGTAAAATCGCGCTCGCGCTGGAGCTGCGCCTGGAAGTTCTTGACCTCTGTAATATCGAGAAAGACGCCGCGATATTGCAGGATCTTGCCTTGTCCATCCTTGACCACAAATGCATTTTCCAGCGCATGGATCATGGTGCCGTCACGGCGGCACAGAGCCACTTCAAAGTTCCGGACCGCTCCGTTGTGCGCCAACTGGCGGGTAATTTCATCGCGCTGCTCGGCGGAAACATACACCTGGGTCAGCAGATCAAGCTTCAGCACCTCTTCGCGCGTCTGGTAGCCCAGCATGCGCACCAGGGCATCATTCACCTCAATGAAATGGCCCTCGGGTGAAGAGAAAAATACGCCTTCCTGGACGTTATCAAACAATTCGCGGTAACGCTGCTCCGCTTCGCGGCGATCGGTAATGTCCTTGAGCACATGGACGGTCTGCAAGCCTTCGTCGAGCGCGCCATGGATGCGCGAACTGGAAACCAGATACGTCCGCTCTAAAACGGGGTGGAGATATTCGTCGGACTGGGTTTCTCCCCGGCAGAACGGACAGGGATCGGGCGAGTCAGAAGCAATAGAGACCAAGGCGCGCATGCTCAACCCAATCAACTCCGCGGGACGCACACCGATAAACTCAGCCAGTGAGCGATTGACCCGCAGGACTTCATAATGCTCATCATGCACCACAATGAAGTCGGAGATGGAATCAAAAATCTCGGCCCACTGGCGGCTGGATTGTGTAATGCGCGTGAACAGGCGCGAATTCTCCAGCGCCACCGAAGCATGCACAATCAGGGCCTGAAGCAAGTTGAGGTCATTGGGCGTCAGCTCACGGGAGATATCCGACAGCGCGAGAATGCCGAGCAAATCGGCCTCAGTGCCCTCCAGCCGTACCAGGGTCAGGTTCTGCCAGCCGCAATCCGCAGCCAGCTCTTCGCCCAGGGCGTGCACGCCGCTGCTGGTAATCCTCAGGTCACGATGCCGTTCAGCGTATTCTGAAAATGCGGCATTGAGTTTGCGCTGCAACTCCCGTTCCGGCCTGGGCCCGAAAAAACCTACGCATTCCACCTTGTTTCCCTGGGCCAGGGCCAGGACAGCCGACCTTGCCCCGATCATGCCGGCCACGCGCTCCGTGAAGTTCTTCACAAAATCCGGCAGCCGCAGCGCCGACCCCAGGTCAAGGGCCATCTCCATCAGGTCTTCTGTGCGCTTGCGGTGCTGGTCAGAGAGTCGGAGATTGTGGGCCGCTTCCAGGGCCACGGTAATCTCAGCTCCCAGAACGCGGGCGCGCCGGACATCTTCAGGACTGATGCGCGCCTTGTTTTTCTTGTCCAGTAACCCCAGCACCCCAAGAGGCCGGCCTTCCGCAGTGAGCAGCGGCACGCCGAGATACTGCCTGAGCCCGGATTCCCAGCGCGAAAGCTGGGCCCGTTCCACCGCGGGAAGTTGAGTTACGTCTTCACAGACCTGCGGCTCTTTGGCCTCCAGCACCCGTCTGCCAACGGCGGAAATATCGATCTCCAGCCTGCTGGGCGCTCCCTTGTTGGCCCCCCAGCGCAGGGTACACTCGCCATTTTCCAGCAACGCGATGAAAGCCCGGTTAAACCCCAGAAAATCCGCGCCGCGCACGGCAAACCTTGGAAAGAAGCTCTCCAGCCGGGAGGTGTTCCCCAGTTCGGCGGATATCTCCAGCAGCTTATCCATGTCATTTTTCTGCGTGGCGTTCAGGGCTGCCAGTTCGGAGTTCTCCAGGGCCATGCATGCAATATTGCCCAGCATCTCAAAAGCCGAGACTTCCATGGTAGAGAAAGCCGCGCTTCGCACCACGAGCAATACCATGGTGGTATGCACGGTGGATAGCGGATGGGCCAGACCGTGATAAACCGTCTCACCTTCAGAGACACGGTAAGAAAAACGAAAGTTAATCTGCCTTTTCTGCTCGAGGGCCTGGGTAGCAAAGGAGCGCGCATGGGACAGTAGAGCATCCTTTGAGACATCCTCACCCTCAGCTGAGACAGTGGCCAGGGCGGTATAGTTTTCGCTTTCGCGGAGCAGCATTCCGGCCACAGCCGCCTGAAAGATTTCTCTGGCCGAACCGGCCAGATATACATGGAGCGCCGCTGGCTCCCGGTTCAGTGACGCCAGATGGGCGCATGTCTCAAGGACCCTCTCCTGGCAATCGGATGTCCGGGCTTGAATCATTGGGCGGGTTGGTCCGGCCTTACTTCTTGGTTTCATTCAGTATGTGGGGTCATGATTACAGGGGGAAGCCTGAAGGTACTCTGGAATCTCATTTTGAGTCAATAAGGAATTTACCCCTCAGACTCACCTAAACAACCCGCTTATTGGGGAAGATAAAAGGGTCTCAGAGTGAGATGTAACGTCCTGCGATAGCCTTGGCTGAGACATTATCTCCACAGAGCCGGGAACTCTGCATCCAGGAAAGCCCACAGTAACACGACCTAAGTTGTTGATACGAATATCAACCGCATGGTTTGAGGTGCCGAAAGTACTAGACCCCTGCCCGCGTGGCCCTGACATTGCTTTGATCTATTCGCTTACATTCCCTTGTCAGGGAGACTGTGCCTTGGGTGGATGGGGTTACGCACATACGTCTCAGCAAGGGGCTTGAAGGAAACTCGATAAACCAAGTTCGAACATAAATAGAGAACACGTGCCGCACCCAAGCGATGTGGCCCGTGGAGGTTCGGAAAAATGCGCATCAGCAAATCCATTGGCGGCAAGCTCTATACGGGCTTCGGCCTGATCATGGCGATCGTGGTCATCGCCTTCCTTTTTAACTGGGGGGCAGTCCGGCATGAGACAGGCACCAGAGCCATGTATAAAAGGTCCATCTCGATGGTGGAGAGTCTCTCCAAGCTGGATAAGCTTCGCGGCCAGAACCGGCTTTTCCTGCGAAACTTTCTTTTAAATGGCGATCGCCGCGAATCCGATGCGCTGGCCCGTGGTGAAAATGACGTAGAAGTCCTCATTAATGAGATCAAACAAAGCGTGTCCGCCCTTGGCGATGACAGCAGCCACGCCAAACCATTACTGGACCAACTGGCAGAATCTGAGCACGAATGGGTGCGCTCCTTTGCCAATCCCCTGATGGAAAAACGCCGCCAGGTTGATACCGGCAGCGCCACAGTGGCGGAGTTGCAAATTGCTTATCTGCAAGCCACGCCGACCCCGGAACAGAAGCAAAAAGAAGAAGAGCCTCTGCAGCAACTGGACGCCATCATTAAGAAAGTAAATGCAGATGCAGAGAGTTCTGACAGCACCGCCGCACTCGCCATCAATCTGGTGACTCTGATCGGCATGGTGCTGGTGTTGATTCTGGGTGCCAGCATAGCCTGGCGCGTGGCGCGGTCCATCACCACTCCGCTTTCGCAATTGATTGCCGTCTCCAGCCAGATCGGCAATAACGGCG
>DAHUXF010000370.1 GCA_027307295.1 Acidobacteriaceae bacterium | reverse complement strand
CGGCACAGTGCTGGTCCATCTGGGCAAGTCCCGGCTAGGGAAGCATGTGCCTCCGCAATCCATGGGCCTGGCGGGAGGAAACTGATGCGACGCCTGATCTCCTTCCGTGATTTTGATTGGCTCCTGCTCACCTTTGTGCTCATCATCTGTGGGCTGGGCGTTCTGGAAATCTACAGCACCACTTATGGCACCAAGTTTGCCGGGGCGCATGTCCGGCAGATTTACTGGATCATGGCCGGCCTGGCGGTGATGCTGAGCATAAGCCTGATTAACTACCAGGTGCTGATTGAAAACGCGCATTGGCTCTACGTTGTTTCCATTGTCGCCTTGCTGGCGGTGGCTATTTTCGGCAAAAAATATCTTGGCGCGCGACGCTGGATCCTGCTTCCCGGCGGCCAGCACTTTCAGCCTTCAGAGTGGGTGAAGCTGGTGCTGATCCTAATGCTGGCCAAGTATTTCAGCGGAGAAGGCGACCGGGAGACCACTCTTTCAGACATTGTGAAAGCCGGGCTCATTGCCGGCATTCCTATGCTGCTGGTACTCAAGCAGCCGGACCTGGGAACGGCTCTGACCTACCTTCCGGTGGCCATTATGGGATTGTTTCTGGGTGGTATCCAGTTCCGCCATGCGGCTACTGTGCTGATTATTGCCGGAGTGCTGATGCCGGCGGTCTGGCACTATGGTTTAAAGCCTTATCAAAAAGACCGGCTCACCAGCTTTCTGCATCCTGAAGCGGATTCGCAGAAGACGGGGTATCAACTTGAGCAATCCAAGATTGCCGTGGGATCGGGCGGAATCTGGGGCAAGGGAGTGCGCAAAGGCTCGCAAACACAGGGGTCATTCCTGCCGGAGCCGCATACGGATTTTATTTTTGCCGCTTGGTCAGAGGAACATGGGTTTGTAGGCGCTGTGGCGTTACTGCTGCTATACTTCATGGTGTTGATGCGATTGATCCACAATGCTCAAACCGCGCCTGACAGCGCGGGCGGCTTTGTGGTGATGGGTGTGGTTGCGGTCTTGCTCTTCCATATCCTGGTCAACGCTGGAATGGTGGTTGGGTTTATGCCTGTCACCGGAATTCCTTTACCTCTGATGAGTTATGGCGGATCTTCAGTCTTGTTCATGTTTCTGGCGCTGGGGCTTGTAATGAATGTTCGCATGCGCCGTTTTGTGAACTGAAAAAGGAATTTTGACCGCGCCAAGAGGCGCTTGAACGAAAAAGGATTTTGAATTGAACGTTACGTCCTGACGTTAAGAGAGGACGCCGGCGCTTGAGAAGAAGAGCCGGAGAGTATTCAGAAAGCATTGCCGGGCAGGGTAACGGCCCCGCGGAAACGCGTTGTGTGGCCACAAACCCGGAAGTGCATAGGTGCCAAGATTTTTCAAACAAGTCATAGGCAGATTGCAGAGGTTGGCGGGAGAGGTTTAGTGACCGCGGCCGCATTGTATTTCCTGCATAAGATCAGATTGAATCTCCGCGCACACGAAGCCAGTCCGCCCGCGCCGTAAGCGCCGGCCCAGCCTGACGTTCTGAGTCCTGCTCGTTCTTCTTCGCACCGGTATAACCGGAGAAGAATCCATGGCGAAAGAATTATTTGTTTCTTCCACGCCGCACGAAACGAAAGTGGCGATCGTGGAAGAAGACCAACTGGCGGAAATTTATTACGAGCGTGAAAACGAGTACACGCTGGCCGGTTCCATCTACAAAGGGCGGGTCACCCGCGTGCTTCCCGGCATGCAGTCTGCCTTTGTAAACATCGGGCTGGAACGCGACGCGTTTCTCTATGTTTCTGACTTCCTGCTGGAAGAAGATGAAGACGCTGACGCGATCAGCGAAGTGGTAGCGCGTTCAAGAAATGAAGCGCCGGTCGTCTTTGAAGGACGCGCAGAAGGGCGTTCGGAAGGGCGCGCGGCGGAAAGCCATCTGCGTCCCATCGAAGCCGAAGATATTCTGCCACCGGCGGAAGCAGACGCTGAAGACGACCTGGCAGAAGAAGATGGCGCAGAGCCAGCCCAGGCTGCCGCAGGCGGCCAGCAGGAACCTGAACGCGAAGGCGCGCGCCGCTGGCGGGGCCGCCGCCGCCGTGGCCGGGGTGGCCGCGACCGCGGAACTAACGATCGTGGGTCCAATGACCGTAGCCCAAACGATCGCGCATCGGGTGACCGTGGAACGAATGACCGCGTTGCCAGCGACCGCACCTCGAACGCCGAGGATGAAAGCGAAAGACCGGCAGAAGCGGCAGTGGAAGAGCATGTTGAGCCACGGCAGGAAAGCCGTCATGAAACGCGTCATGAGGGCCGTCCTGAGTCACGGCATGACAGCCGCTCCGAATCTCGGCATGAGCGCCGTCCGGAACCACGGCATGAGGGCCGTTCGGAGCCACGAGTAGAACCGCCTCCGCCAGAGCCTGTGCTCTTGCCCGGAGAGTCAATTTCCAAATATCAGCCCAGGGCATCGGCCCCGGCATCATCGCAGCCGCCGGCCAGGACTGAAACGGCCCCACGGCCCCGGCCATCCACTGAGTATTCCTTGAATCCCACGGAGTTTGCCGCTGGCTCCATGGTGTTGCCGGGTGAGTCACTGGCCAAGTATGGCAAGCAGAGGCAGCAGGCCTCCGCCGTGGAAACCGAAGCCCACCCAATGGAACCGGTGGCAGCGGAGCCGCGGGTGCGCGGTTTTCTGCAAAATGCAGAGTCCGCTGGACCCATCCCCAGACAATTTGAAGAACGCCCACGCACGGAAGCCAGGGTGGAAGCGCCCACAGTTTTTCATCACCGCGAAGTAGCGGAATATGAAACTGAGCAGGCAGAAGAGCAGCCAGCGGCGTTCCCGCCGTCCGGTCATGCAGCCATGCCGGAAGAAGAGCCGCGTTTTGAGAGCAGGAACGCCGCACATGTCGCAGACGCAGGAGTTCAAGAAGCTGGCATTGAACAAGAAGAAGAGGAATTCACTGCCGGCGCGCCTGTGGAAGAAGTGCACATGGAAGATGCGCACGTGGAAGACGCGCATGGAGAAGATGCGGACGACTCGCAGAGTTCGCATCGGGAACCCCAGCCAAGGGAACGCCAACTGGCGGCCCCTGCGGCAGGCGTGGTGGAAGAAGAAGAGATTGAGGACGAAGAGAGCGATATCCCCGGCTTTGAAGAAGACATGGACCTGGCGGATTTTGAAGAGATGGAAGAAGAGGTCCTGGGTCCGGCGGGTGATCAACTGGTCCCCATGGGGAATGAATTGATGGAAGCGGTGCGCGATGCTCACGTCAATGAGCGGGCCACCGGCCAATATGAAGCTGAAGGACTGGAACCGGAAGAACTGGAAGCGGTGGAAGACGCCATAGGACTGGAAGAAGAAGAGGGCGAAGGCGACGAAGTTGATGAAGCCATCCAGGAAGACCTGGAAGAGGGCAGCGCGGAGCATCGCGCACCTGCCACTGCCGGGTTTCAGCAGCGCACGGAGCGCCGGCCCCAGGACCGCCGCGGCGGACGGCGAGGCCCTCCCGGACGGCGCATGCGCGGACGTCCTCGTCACCAGCAGGCCCGCCAGCTACCGGCGATCAGCGACCTG
>DAHUXF010000036.1 GCA_027307295.1 Acidobacteriaceae bacterium | reverse complement strand
TGCTCATCGTCTTCCTGGTCGTCCCCTTCCTTACGCGGTTCGACCTTCAGCACAACGCCGCAGGCGATATTGCCGAACGTCCCATGATCGTCGCCGTCACGTATGGCCGTGGCAACAATGACCTCAATCAAGTTGGGCAGAATTTTCGGTGGCCTCTGGTCATCACGGCTTTGATCATCGCCGGTATGCCAGCAGCCAGGAGTCACGGTTTGGCTGGTGGTGAGCGCCTGGCATTGGCTTATCAGCGTAACCGGCGGCGGTGGTGGCGACTGATTATCGTGATCGTGCTCGTGGTCCAGCTTCGGTCCCAGCAGAGCAAAGCCGTTAAACTCAATATCCTCACGCAACTCCCGGTCCTGGATCTGGTCCGCCCAGTCCTGGCCGAAGAAGTTCACTCTTTGTCCGATTTTCAATCCGGTGCTGTTTCCGCCCCAAATGACGAAGGTCGTAGTCTGGTAAACCTGCACGCTCGCGGCGCGCGAACTGGCCTGGAAATCCGCGTCCCCGGCAAAGCTGATTTGCAGCTGGGCCGCGCCAGTGGTTTGCGCAGTCTGAAAATTGAAAGCCGCAGTGGCGGTGCCATTGATATCAGTCGTCCCACTGACGGTTGCTCCGTTAAAAACGAAGCTCACTGTCCGGTTCGCAATCGCGATTCGTCCCTGGGCATCTGTCAGCATGGCAGATACGGTCTGCTGCCCCAGGGAAGTAAACAGGCTAGTTCCGGTATATCGCAACAGCGTCGCAGCGGGTTGAACGGTCACTGTGGAGTTCAGTTGCGCCGCTTGGAAGTTCTGGTCGCCAGCAAAGCTCATGGCAATCGCGGTTACACCTACAGGCAAAGACGAAACCGCAAGGCTGGCTACGCCGTTCGCATCCGTAGTTGCCGTTAGTGCCTGGCCTGCGAAACTCATGGAAATCGTTCGCTGGCTCAGCGGGTTTCCTGTGCCGTCAGTAAGCAGGGCAGCAAGCGTAATCGGGCTGCCAAAGCTGGTTGTAGTCTGCCCGATGTAAATAAGCTGCGTGGCTGCGGGATTTTGCGCCGGTGGCGGGCAAGCATCCGCCGAAGTCCAAGTGCTTGAGACCTGCTGAGACTGCGTAACTCCGCCGCTCAGATTCGAGATGATCGCCTGGAGCAGGTCCGTTCCCTGGGCTGTGCTTGAATAGGGAATAATGGCGTTGCCGAAGGCATCCGTTGTTCCCGGAAAAGTCTGGCCACGGTTTGGTCCATTGACTACCGTCAGCGCCACGGCAACATTAGCCAGCGGCTGGTTCCCCGCATCCTTCGCTTGAATGTTGAGCGTGTTTGCGGTACCTACGGCATGAGGCGCGTTTTCTCCAGACAGTTGAACCGATTCTGCCGGAGCTTCACTTCCCACCGTGCTTACCGCGCGCCACCCCAGAGACTGGTTGCCGCGGCAGCTTGAATCGAAGCCGCCGGTATCCAATACATGGGCAGTGTCGGCATAGTTCGTGCTGGCTCCGCCAACCGTGACAGTAATCTTCGGAATCCGCGTCTCATTCGCAGTCAACGCCTGCCCGCAGCCCACAAGGGGCGACGCGCTGGTATTGAAATTTCCGTCTGCTGTCTGCGTCAGGATAGCTGAACCATTGGCTGGCACCGTGATGTTGGTCCACAACTGAAACACGGGACCTGGCCGGCCCAGATCAACCGTAACGCTATCTATGCTGACGGCTGCATTGTTCGGATTGTCCAGCCGAATAGCTCCGGCACGATAGCTGGCACCGCCGCCTATAAAGTTCACCAGCGGGTTGTTCTCATTCCAGGGCTCGGGAAAATTGGCGCTCGCAGAGGAGCTGTCTGCAAATCCTACTGAGACCTGCAGCATGGAATTGGTGGAAGCTTGCACCGGCAATGCGGAGAGTCCCGGCAGAGCGGACATGGCCAGGAAGCGGGCTGGATTGCTGCGGGTTGAAGATGTATTCAGTCCTGCGCTTATATTGAAGGTGCCGGTACCTGCCGACAACCTGCCGTCGCCTTTTGGATTTTGTATCGCATGCAAGGCCGTTGTCTTGACTCGCAAGTCACGATCGGAATTCTGCTGTGCCTTGTCAATCAACGCCTGTTGGATAGTTCTGGAATCAGTGGAGCCATTCTTAGTCCCAGAGAATTCTGCCTTTGATGCACCGCTACCGGTTGCTCCGGAATCCAGTGCCGAGGCCCGCCATGCATCCGGCACCCAGCCTCGCTCCCATTTTATCTGGGTGTTTTCGGTCGCATACGCGGGCAATGACGTCATGGCCATGGCCCAGACCAGGCCCAAGCTTATCAACTGCCGGAAGAATCCTGTACCAAGGAGAAGACCACGATTCGATAACCTATTGGCAGCGGATGAACACTTAGACATGGCGGTTGGTTCCTTTCACCAGGAATGCAAAAAGATTTCGGACTGAAGCTGTATGCAAAAAAAAGCGTTCAGGTTTGAGTTTGTCTTGTGGCGAAGTTGTGACATCATCGCCGGATTCCAAACGAAATACCCAAAAGTTACCCAAAGTTAGGCAGCCGCCGGTTGCACCGGACCACCGTTGGGTTGGGTTGCGTGTGCCTTGAACTTCGCCGCACAGCAGTTTTAATCCTTGGAACTTGCCTTTTGTAATCAGTACTGTCTCCAATCCGGCAAACCTTACAGAAAAATTTGACAAGACCCAAAACGGGTCTAAAAAAGACACTTTTGCAATAACAAAAAGGCTGTATCTTACGGACGGCAAAGGTTGGGAGGCTGGAGAATCTGGTACCAGGCCGGGCCTGTTTCTTGGGAGACGACCGGATCCGTCAGATATCTATCGGGCGACGGAAAAGCTATAGGAAGCCAATTCCTTGCGTTCGCCTTCCGCAGTCAGAAGCAGAAGAGTTACAAGATAGTCTCCGTCAGAGAACAGTTGGGACGGAAAACGAGCTGAAACCATCGTGCCGCCATCGGGAGCCTGGCGGCGGCCTAAACCGCGCAGCACTCGCAGCTTTCTACCCTCTACGGTTTCAAGAACGACATCATAACGCGCGGATTTTGTTTCACTGGACGTCGCAAAACCTGTTGGCTCCAATCGCAGCATAAGTACCACCGCTGAGGCATCCGGTGGCAACGCCAGCACGCTGCTTTGCTGGCTCCCACCACTCCTCCTAAGCAATCCCGGGCTCAACATAAGGGAGACGACGGGAGATGCTGGCAAATTCGCGTGCTCTCCCTGAGCCTGAGCCAATAATGCCCCCTGTGTTTTTTGTTGTTGCAGCGTGTCGATCCGATTTTGAAGTTCGGTCTGCGCGGACCTGGAGAGCACCAATTCATTGCGTAATCGCTGGTTTTGTACCATGAAAAAGATGAGGGCAACGGCTGCGCCGGCGGCGGCAAATCCGGTGGCAAGTGAAAACAGCCATCGCAACCCAATCGGTGGCACTTTCTCCTCCAGGATCGGGCCTACCGGTACTTTTTCCCTTATCTCGGAACTCATTAACATGCGGGCAATTTCCACCCGCGTGCGCCTCTCGGGGGAATCCAAAAAATGACTTTCAAATTGCAGGCGCTGTTCTGCGGAGAGTTCCTGGCAGACATAAGCGTCAATCAAATCGTTTTCTGCCGACTGGAGGGCTTCGCTATGTGCATCGTTCGTGGTGTGCACTCTCTCCATTTCTTCCCGTTCGCCCTCAGAAAGGCTGCCAAGAAGGTAACGCCGTAATAAATCCTTGTTTTCCAATCCTGATGTGCTCCTTTGGACACCCGGAATAATTTTGATGATCCATCGATTACTGGTACTGTCGTTGGCAGGCCAAAAATTACATTTTTATTTTTGGCCGCGATGCTGATCCAGAGTGGCCGTAACAATTCATACAGCACTTCTCCAGCTTATGTCTGAGCCGGTTCATCCTTGTAGCCAGCGTTCCCGGTTCAATGCCAATCATGATCGCAAGCTGCTTCCTGCGCGCCTCCACGTCTCTATTTTCATTGGGGTAGTATTCAAAAACCAGCCGCCGCTCCGTAGGCGACAGGTTCTTCATGCAGGTGACGAAGCAGCGCTCTTTCCGTTCCTGGTCGAGACGATCGACAATCAAATGTTCCGGGTTGGGCTCTCCAATCGCCATCTCCAGATCGTCCGATGGCGGTTGGCTTTTCCGCTTGTGCGCCATGAGCAGCATGCGCAAAATCCCAATGGCAAACTGTTCCAGGTCCCGAATCTCCTGAATATTTGGCTTCCTGGCTAGTTCGTCCAGTGCCTTGTCGGCAAGCTCTTCCGCCCTGAGATGTTCGTTATGACTGTAGGAGTACCGGACCAACCGTTCCCGAAGCTGTGTATACCGCGCAGAAGCTCGCTCTGAATTCGGGTCAAGACAGGCAAGGAGCCGATGGAAATCCAGGGACCTCAACTCGCGCCTTTGATTTGCCCTTGTCTCGCTATCCACGTCGCCCCTTGAGCCCTAACCGGTCATTTTGGCTCACCCTGGAGAATAAACGCTCCCCAATAATAAGGGTTTTTCCATCGTTCCTGTTGTGACATTTGCAATTGCGCCTGCCGCAGCGCTGAAGCGGGTGATAGTCCTTGATGAAACATGGCGCTATAGAAACGCCGCATCAATTCAGAGGTGGCCACGTCATCGATCGCCCACAGGCTGGCGACCACGCGGCGGGAACCGGCATACATGAAACCTCGGGTCAGCCCTACCAGGCCTTCTCCTTTGATGTTCTTGCCCAGGCCGGTTTCGCACGCGCTAAGGACAACCAGATCCACCGGCAAATTCAGGTTGTAGATGTCTTGCACCTCGAGAAATCCGTTCTGCGCCTTTCCGTTCCTGTCAATTAAGGAAAACACCAGACCTGACAACTCCGGATGTTCGTTATCCAGTAATCCGTGGGTGGCAAAGTGAACGACCTGGTAGCGCGCCAGTTCCGGGCTCATTGCTTTCTTTCGGCTGGCATCAAAACCCAAGGCTGCCATTCCCCTGCCCGGAGGAACGGTTGCCATGATGGCCCTGGCCTCCTGTTGGGTGAAGGGTAGACGAGGCAGGGCCGATGTACGAGTCGGCGCGGCCCAATTCAAGGACGCTGCGGCCGGAACCGCGCTCCCAGTCTCCCGTAATCTCCGGGAAAGCGCCTTGACTCTGACATCATCTTTGCCAAAAACCGGATCAGCCAGAACTGCTACCATTTTTCTGGCTTTGGGGCGTCCCGTTGCATCGCGCCGCAGCACGTCCAACACCGAGGCAGAAGGCAGGGAAACAATTTCGTGGGTCGCCACCAAAGGCGCCTCCGTTTCTGCTCCCCCAGCAGACTGGACCATGGGCAATAGCGCAAATGGGATGTACTGGAGAGCGCCATCGCTTACCACCAGCAACCGTTTTTTCTGTTGAATATCTGCGGCGATGGGCTTCAGCACCAGCCGGCTCAAGTCCTCCGCTGCTTTAGCATATCTCGCTTCGGCTTGGGCAACGCGCTCTCCCCTCTGGGCTGGAGTTTCACCTTCAGGTCTGTGATTGCGTGCAGTCAGCACTTCATACAGGTATTGCGCCGCCGTTTCAATCTCCGATCTTTTTGTGAGTTCATGGCTGGTGACCTGGGTTCGGCTAATCGCCCACACGTAGCTGCGTTCTTCTCCCAGCGCATATTCCACAAGCAAGGTATCTTCATCAAGCAGGTTACGTTGAACGTCTCTGACAGCAACCGGATGCGGCTGAGTCAAAGAAGCATATCCGGGACTGGTGGTTCGAATCTTGCCTTCTACCTCTTCATATCGGTGCAAAAGCTCATCCAGCTCTTTTTTTAACGCGGCGACTCTAAATTCCGGACTCTGGTCGGTCAACATCTGCCTCAGTCTGTTGCTTTGTGCGGTGATCTGTTCCTGCAAGGCGCGCTCCTGACCGAGCAAACCGGGATTTACTCCGGTATGAACGTCGGCGTGAGCTTCGTTCAACATTTCCAGCAAAGACCGTGCCCGAAAGCGTTCCAGAACTTGAAATGCAAGTTCTGGTTGCTGATTCAGCATCAGAAGATCAACATAATCCAGATAGTAGTCGAGGTGTCTTGTGCGAAAACCCATGCGCGTTTCTTCTCCCCCACCCACGCGTGCAATCTGGGCTTCAAGGACGTTCAGTGCTTTGTCGAAAAGTTGGGCGCTGGTTTTCAGGTCTCCCGTTCTCTTGGCGACGGAAGCAAGAGCAGCCAGGGATTCGGCGTGCACGGTACTGTTGGGGGCCAGTCGTTCACGAATAGCCAGGCTTCGCCGGTAGTATTCTTCAGCCTTTGCCAGGTCACCGGTATCTTGCGCCAGTTCTCCCAGGCTTTGCAGACTCTGCGCAAAATCCAGGCTCTGCGGCGCCAGCTTCTCTCTGATTTCGATTGCCTGCCGGTAGTAGTCTTGCGCTTTGGCAAGGTCGCCGCGTTTTTGAGCAAGGACTCCCAGATCATTCAGGTTAACGGCCAGATTAAGACTGCCGGGGGCTAGCCGCTGTTTGATGCTGAGGGCTTCCTCGTGATATTTTTCCGCGCCGTCCCAATCGCCCCGCTCCAAAGCCATAACACCAAGATTGGTGATGCTTTGGGCCACCCAGAGACTACCGGGAGCAACTTTTTCCCGCAGCGTTAATGCCTGCCGCAAGTAGGTTTCTGCTTGCGCCAGGTTGCTCCGCTGCCAGGCAAGCAGTCCCCGATTATTAAGGCTGGTTGCAAGATCCAGACTGCCGGGAGCAAGTCTTTGCAGGATGACGATTCCTTGACTTAAAGCTTCTTCTGCCTGAGCGAGATTGCCCTCTTCGGAAAAGACCTTAAAAAGCCCGATCAGCGCCCCAGCCACATCCAGTCCGTCGGGGGAGATCTTCCGTAAAATCGCAAGCCCCCGGCGATAGTGTGCTTCGGCCTCGCCGAGGTCGCCGTGCAGAGAGGCAACGTTGCCCAGATTAATCAGTAGACGGGCTGCGTCAAAACTCGCAGGCGCGAGCAGCTCTATCATCTCCAAAGCTGAGTGGTAATATTTGTCCGCTTCATCCAGTTGCCCGCGAAAATAATGTATCGTGCCCAGCATATTCAGGGCGTCCGCCGCAATCAGACTATATGACCTGTTGACCTGGCTCTTTACCAATGCCTGGCGGGCACACTCCAGTGATCTCTCCCATTCATTCCGTAGCACATAGGTGCGGGCCCATTGTCTCCACAATTGGGATTCAATCTCCGGCCCGGCTTCTGCGGAATGTTCTATGGCCTCCTGGAATTCTTTGTCCGTTTCCTTCCATTCTTTTGCCGACGTAAAAGCATCAGCTGCCTGCAAATGCAGCCACTCGCTGGCCAGATTTGATTGCTGCTCTCGCGCTTTCTCTGCTCCCTCTCGCCAGCGAGCTGCCGCAGCCATGTATTTTCCATCTTTGGCCAATCGCTGGCCATCCCGATAGATGATCAGCAGCGCATCTGTCAAATTAGGCCGCGCCTTAAGCTCCCATCGTCCTCTGCCCAATTTCCACGCCTGTTTTTTTGCACCCCTCAGGCCCTCAAGAGTCACCGCCCCTCGAGGAGACTGCTCAGCTTCGACCCAGGAAAGATCAAGCGGCGACCTGACCATGCCGTGACTGTCATCTCTACTCCAGGATGTGACGATATCTCCGGTTTGCAGACCAGACTTGGCGGCTTCCGAATTCGGCCTCACGTCCTCGATCTTGACTCCTGGAACTTTCTGGCCACTAGCATTCAGTACCGGTGTGACCCCAAGCAACAGAGCGAAGAAAATCCGTAACTGAAACATTTACGCCCCTGGATGAAACACAAAACATTAAAGATGAAACACAAAGATGAACACAAAGCTGGATGATGCCGAAGTCGACGCATCCCGAGATTAGGGTTGCGCCATGGTCCACTGGTGATCTGGGTATTTCTGTCGGCTGTCCCAACGCTTTCAGGAATGCCGTTTTCAGGCGGTTGCCTAAGCGTAATTTTACCAAAGCAATTATGGCGCCCAATGCGGCAGTGGTAATGATTTTGGTTAACTGTTCTTCTGTGGCAAATTTTCCGGCCTGGCTCTTCACTTCTGACAAATTCTGGTACCCTGCCGCAAGTTCGGGTGTCCAACAACTCGCGTACTTCATCAAGCCCCGTTTACCAGCCAATTGGGACAACTTTTGCGACGAGTTTGGGACGACTGAGGGTTTTAGGAAAGATCGAGGAGCGTAAGTTGATTTGATTTGGCTACCCCCCAGGGATTCGAACCCCGATATGCTGATCCAGAGGCTACATGCTCACGCTTCCTGAGCGTTTACCCAGTGTCTCTGACTACCGGAAATTAAGCTATCCGGTCTCTGGGGATTAACGTCCAGGCAGGAGGCGCATTCATGCCCGGTTCATGCCGACATAAACGGCCTGCCGATCGACCGTGATCTGGCTCACAGCTTGCTTCCCTCGCATTCATTAAGACTTCAACTTGGGGTTAGGAATAAGTTGTGCACGCGGACCTCAATTTGACTGACATTCTGTTCGGCTGCTGGCACAGGCGCCTGAGTTTCCCATTCTCGCCCAGAGCCGGTCAACCCCGGCCTGCTGCTGCGCAGCAGACAGGTACCTATGTTGTTTGCCTTGAGTGTGGCAAACAGTTTCCTTACGACTGGAACCAGATGCGTGTTGTCCCAAACGCCGGCACAGTGGCTTATGCGCATCATGCGGTGGAAGCTAAGAGCCACACTTGACGGCAGACGCGAGATGATATGTGTCACTGAGCCCTGGCTTGCAAGTGCGACTGTGGCAGCCTCAGACTCGAGCATCTTCGAATCGCGCCGCGTATTCGGCCGCTACCGAGGCCAGATACGGCTCCGGACTCGTAAGAAAGATCTGTCGGGAAAAGGATCTCTTTTACCGCGTCGCTGCGGAGTGCCCGGTCCTGACCTCTCATTTCGGCGATGGCTGGTGAACTCACGGTCGGAGCGGGCGGAGGCTGGTGAGATGTGACTTGGCGCCTATTGCCAACGGAATGCCGGCAGGGAGGGACGTCCAATGAAGTGGTCGTGGAAGATAGGCAAGTTCGTTGGAATCACCGTTTATGTGCACGCCACGTTCCTGATTCTTATCGCCTGGCTGGTATTGACGGAATGGGGAGCAACGCACAGCGGTCGTGCCGTGCTCGGCGCAGTGCTCTTCATACTGGCACTCTTTGCATGCGTTGTCGCCCACGAGTTTGGCCATGCCTTGGCCGCCAGGCGCTTCGGAATCTCAACACACGACATTACCTTGCTGCCAATTGGAGGTGTTTCAAGTCTGGAACGCATCCCTGACGATCCTCGCCATGAACTCTGGGTTGCACTTGCGGGGCCTGCGGTTAGCGTCGGCATCGGGATGATGATTCTGGTCGTACTTTGGGTTACTGGTGCAGGCAGCCATCTAAACCAAATCGGCCCATGGGGTAACGTTCCTTTCCTTGAACAACTGCTGTTGGCAAATTTTGTTTTGGCAGTTTTCAATTTAATACCAGCGTTCCCTTTAGATGGTGGACGCGTCTTCCGTTCACTGCTGGCCCGACGGATGGATTATTCCAGGGCAACCCGCATTGCCGCCAACGTCGGGCAGGGCTTGGCATTTTTCTTCGCACTTTTGGGACTGTTCGGAAATCCCTTTCTGTTATTGATCGCCTTGTTCGTCTGGATTGGTGCTGGTCAGGAAGCCGCTTTGGCGCAAATGAAGTCTGCCTTGAGGGGGATCCCAGTCAGCGAGGTCACTGTGACTGACTTCAACACGATTTCAGCTTCAGATACGCTTGCGCATCCAGTTGAATTGATATTGCACGGAACCCAACAGGACTTCCCCGTTATCGATCAAGGTCGCCTTGTAGGAATCCTAACACGCAAAGAACTTCTTAGCGGTTTATCGCAGAACGGGCCAGATACGCCGGTTTCGCAGGTAATGCGTAAGGAATACCAGGTTATCTCTAGTACAGAAATGCTACCGGCTGTGTCCGAGAAATTGCAGGGCTACAATTCTCGCGTTTTACTTGTCATGGAGAAAGAAAGGCTTCTTGGTCTGTTTACGGTCGAAAACCTGGCAGAGTTTGTGATGGTTCAATCCGCTTTACGAGGTGCAGGAAAGAAGGCGGGACCAGTCCCTCAAGCGCAGCGCCCAGTCAATCGAGATGGTTCCAATGCAGATCGAGATGTGGAAAGAACGGCAGGTGTTTAGATGACAATGAACTCTCATCCACTTGGTGCGTCATATTTTTCTATAGAGATCGCTCTGGAGGCAGACACGCCGACTTTTGCGGGCGGATTGGGGATTCTGGCCGGTGACACCCTGCGTTCTGCCGCCGATATGGGCTTACCGATGGCGGGAGTGACGCTCCTGCATCGCAAGGGATATGCCATGTGTGCGATTCCGGCCAACGTGGTGGCGGCGGATGAGTTTTTGAAGGTGTTTGACGGATAACGTTTATCAATTCAAGATCCTGTGATGGTAATCACAGCCTTTGAAGCGCACAGGTCCCATCCTTAATGTACGGACAGTTTAAAACGCAATGACTCCGATCTGGAGAGTGCGAGACAGAGAGGTTTGGAGTGCGATTCGGTATCTCGATCCGGATGGTTACCACAATTCCGGCATGACTGAACTTCACAATCTCAAAGCCTCAATCTTCGCGCTGGGCCAACGTTGGCTTTGTGATCTTGTTGGTGTGCCTCATTTTATTTTGCACCGCTGTGCGATATTTGCGGCGATGATACGTCCTTTTCGATAACGGCTTCACACACGAAACTCTTTATTCACACGTTACCCAGTCGAACCGGGCTGACCTTGCGGTGACAACAAGAACACATCTCGAGAACTGTTTTCGAGGGAATGCGGTCGCAGGAGAGCAGAGATGGAATCCTTAAGGAATGGTTATGCCGATAGTCCTAGCGGGCACACTTTTGCGCAAAGAGCGCCTTCATTGATGCCGAGTTTCTGGCGCCAGATCTTCATTCTGTGTCTTATAGCAATTTTCGTAGCGCCGGCAAGTGCGCAAACAGCGGATGGCGGCTGGCCACGCACGATTCACTCAGATGGGATCCGCATCGACGTGTATCAGCCGCAGGTCGACACTTGGGCAAACGGGAAATTGGAAAACCGGACAGCGATGGCGATCACGGAAAAGGAGACAGGCCAGTCCATCTACGGAACAGCCTGGCTCTCCGGGCGCACGACAGTCGACCAGGAGAAACGCCTGGTAACGCTGTATGACATCGAGGTCAAGAAAATCACTTTTCCTTCGGCAGGAACCAGGGAGTCAGCGTATGTAAAGGCTGCAAGCGAGGCCTTGCAGCAGTGGAGTGTGACCATTGCGCTCGATCGCTTGCTCGCAGATATCGCGATCACGCAAAACGAGCAAAAGTCGACCGGAGACAATCTCAGCAGCGATCCGCCACAAATCTTTGTTCGGGAAAATCCCGCCGTACTGATCCTGATCGACGGCGAACCTGTGATGCAGAAGGTTCCAGACTCCACGTTCATGCGTGTTGTCAATACTCCGGCCATGCTTGTTCTCGATCCCGGCTCGGGCCGGTATTTCCTCCGCGGCGAGGGCTACTGGATGACTGCGGCCGCGGTGAAGGGGCCTTGGAGAAAAGCAACCGACGTACCTGGCTCACTCTCTGCTTTGTTGGATCCGGCTGAAACGTCGAATCCTCCGGCCAATCCGGGCGAAAGCGCCCCGGAAATCATCATCAGCACTGAGCCGGCGGAGTTGATTCAGATTAAGGGAGAACCGCAGTTCTCGGCGATTGATGGCACCCGGTTGCTCTACATAACGAACACAGACAGCGATCTCTTTTTAAGCCTGACGCAGCAACATTACTACGTGCTGCTTTCAGGGCGATGGTTCACCGCTGCGACACTTGCCGGCCCCTGGGAGTTTGTTGCTGGAAGCGCCTTGCCCGTGGATTTCTCCCGCATCCCGGGAGGACATCCCAAGAGCGCGGTCTTGGCCAGCATTCCCGGCACGCCCGAGGCGCGTGACGCTGTGGTTGCCGCACAAGTGCCCCAGACCGCAACCGTGGACAGGAAAAAGGCAACGTTCACGGCCACCTACGATGGCGAACCGAAGTTCAAGCACATTGAAGACACGGACATGTCGTATGCAGTCAATTCACCGGATGACATCATCAAAGCTCGCGGAAAGTATTATGCGGTGAGTAATGGCGTCTGGTTTGTTGCCGATAATCCGCTTGGCCCGTGGAGCGTTTGTGACTTTGTGCCGCCTGAGATCTATTCCATTCCCCCGACAGTGCCTGTGTATCACGTCAAATATGTCCACGTGTACGATTCGACTCCTGATTGGGTTTATGTCGGCTATACGCCGGGTTATTTTGGCTCTTTCATTTGGGGCGGCGTCGTCGTATATGGCACCGGGTTCTACTATCCCTACTGGTATGGCAATTATTATTTCGGCTGGCCGTGGACCTGGGGCTTCGGGTTCAACTATGGCTACTGGGGTGGCGGATACTTCTGGCGTCCCTGGTATCCCCGTCCGTGGTACTGGCACCATTGGTCCCACGATCATTATCCGCCTTACTGGGGAAACCGTGTTCTCTATAACCGCTCCGTGGCACGCGTAGACCACGGCGTCTTCCGCGGCGGATCTGTATATAACCGCTGGACATCACCTGGCGCAGTGAACCGGCATCCTATGCCTTTACGGGCTCCCGGCAGAATCGCTGCTCGTCCTGAAGTCACCGCGCCAAGGTCTGGCAAATTCAGGCAGGGTGCACCGGGTATGGGCGCACCAAGACGCGATCTCTACTCAGACCGAAATGGGCAAGTGTATTCGCATCAAAACAACGGCTGGTACCGCAGCGAGGGCCGAACGTGGGAAAAAGTCCAGCCCAGAACTACAATGCCGAACGCTCCGCAGTCCCGCGTTCAGCCGCCGGTGACTTCTACGGCACCGACGCGGTCACGCATTGGGGAACTGGAGGGAAGCCGCCAGGCAAGGATTCAGGGACAAAACCGAGTAGATCAATATCGGACGATGCGTCCCCCTGCCCGGATGACGAGCCCACCGCCGCACATCTCGGCACCGCGCATGCCGGCTCCGTCGCCTCGTACCTCCACCCCTGCGCCTCGAAGGTCGGCTCCGCGGGGTGGTGGAATCAGACGCTGATACGCACGGGCGAATGGAGCAACTTCGTGTACCGATCGTGTCGACCCGAGGTCTTGACGCCATGCGACTTTCGGTTCAGTGATTGCAATCACATTTCATTTATCACGCGAGCTCAGTGGGCTTGAGAATCTGCAAGAGAGCCAAAACGTAGAATTTGTCGTCACCGAGCGGGCCGGAGGTCCTCCAGGCAGAAAAGGTCGGCCCGGTTGATCTCGTCCAGTTTTGCACACTGTTACGCTTTTGGCGCAGCGCTCAGTTGGAACTGTAACCGTCACCTCAAATACACAGGCAAGTAAGGAACGGACAATCTGGCTATGCATCACTAGCCTGTGACCCGCATCACTGTGGCTCTTCCCGCCCAGGTTAGACAATTATTAAGTAG
>DAHUXF010000369.1 GCA_027307295.1 Acidobacteriaceae bacterium | reverse complement strand
CTATCTTGTAGTGCCTTCTGTAGGCGCAATGCTCTTTGCTGACCGTATTGGAACGCGCCTGGCTATCGGGTGGACCATGGGGACCCTGGTTTCCGCCCTGGGTTGCTATTGCTCCGTGCTCTTTGACACGCCGACGGGCGCAACCATCGTCTGTACCTTCGGAGCTGTGCTGGTTTGTATGGCCATTGTTAAAGCCATCTTCTTTCAGGTACGTAATGAGCAAAGCAAGGTTGAGGAACTGGTGACAAGATAACGTTCGCTCGCCACAAGCCGCGCACGTTGCGTCACGCAGCCTCCTGGGCATGGCTAAATTAGCGCCGATACTCATCATTTGCTACCCTAAGAATTTGCTACCCTAAGAGCCGGGAGAGCCATAAGGCTGGTTCATAAAAACTGTGATCACAGTCTCGAAAGAAGATTACCTGAAGGCCATTGTGGAAGCCGAAGCCGAGGGCGAGGCAGTTATTTCCGCCACTCTGGCGCACTGGCTTTCCGTGACCCGTCCGGCGGTGACCACCGCGTTGCGCCGTTTGGCGAAAGATGGCCTGGTCCGGGTGGCCAAGGATGGCCGCGTTCAGCTTACAAATAATGGCAGGACCATCGCCGAGCGGACCATTTTCCGCCACCATCTTATTGAACGCATGCTGACGGAAGTTTTTGGCATGGCATGGTATGAAGTCCACGATGAGGCGGAACGCCTGGAGCATGCGGTATCACCTGCTTTTGAAAAAAAATTAGTGGCCAAGCTGGGCCACAAAGATATCTGCCCGCACGGTAATGGCCTGGTAATATGCAGTGCCGCCGAACGCCGCAAACATGGGTTCTGCCTGCTCAGTGAGGCCCAGGAAAACAGGAAATATAAAGTAAGCAGCGTCTATGAGCGAGACCGTAAGCTCCTGGAATTTTTTGATAAAGAAGGCATCAGGCCGGGCGCGACCGTGGTTGTACAGTCCAAGAATTATGATGGAACAGTTTCCTTGCTAATCGGCAATTCTCAAGTCAGGCTGGGTCTGCCTGCTGCCAACAAAGTCTGGATATCCAAGGCCTGATAGCTGAACGCATACAGCCCAGAGGCTACTCTTCTCCCACGAATTTTCTGAGGAACTTATCCGCGCGACCCTTGTTTCGCAGGTCAGCATCATCAGCGTTTATCTACTTTAAAGCTCCTTCATGTCTTTTCTTCATCTTCCGCCTCAGCGATAACTTCCGGTAAATGCCAGTTGCACGGTTGACCTGAGGGAAAATTATAGTATACTCACAAAGTTAACTATAGTTAATTATGGCTGCTTTCTGATGGTTGCCAGGGCGTCAGGAATCAATGAGTGATCCTTTACAGGCAAGTCCAGAAACGGGCAGAGCGATGTTGCAAGAGGACGGTACGCAACAGCTTGTAATTACCCATGAGGACCTTGACCGCGCAGAAGACCGGGAACGCGTTTTTGCCGCCAGAGGGAAACGCGGGCTCGCTTCCCGAATGCGTCTATTGTGGTTGCTCATCGGGCCGGGCATTCTGGTCATGCTGGGTGAAAATGACGGCCCCAGCATGCTCTCTTATGCTGCCACCGGAGCGCGCTTCGGCATTGGCTTCTTCATTCCGTTTATCATCCTTACGTTTGTCATGGCCGTGGTGGTCCAGGAGATGACAGTGCGCCTGGGCGCTGCCACGCATCGCGGTCATGCTGAACTTATTTTTGCGCGGTTCGGACCGTTCTGGGGATGGTTTTCTCTCATTGACCTGGCCCTGGGCAACTTCCTTACGCTCATTACTGAATTCATTGCCATACGCGCCGGCCTGGGATTTTTTGGCGTACCGCCATGGGCTGCGGTGCTTTCAGCGTTGGCGTTGCTCTCTGGCGCATTGCTCACGCACCGGTACTGGACCTGGGAACGCATCACTCTCGCCATCGCCGCCTGCAATCTGATCTTTGTTCCTGTGGCCCTGCTAACGCATCCGCAGTGGAAAGCGGTGGGCCACGCACTGGTGACCTGGGGACCTTTGCTGGGCGGAGTGAATAAGGGCGCGGTGCTCATACTGCTATCGAATATCGGCGCTACCGTAACTCCATGGATGCTCTTCTTTCAGCAAAGCGCCACCGTGGATAAAGGGCTTACCCGGAGCGATGTCCGCTTTGGCCGGATTGACACGGTCCTTGGCGCTGCACTGGCCACAATCGCGGCCATTGCCACGCTGCTTGCTACTGCGCCACTGCTGAACGCAAACATTAGTACGGAACATTTCCAGGCGGCGGAGTTTGCCCAGGCCCTGCGGCCGGTGATCGGGCGGCTCGGCGCGTCCCTTTTTGCCATTGGCATTGTTGAAGCCGGCATTGTCGCCTGCATCACCATTTCCATTTCTTCCGCATACGCCTTTGGAGAAGTCGCCGGCAAACCGCACAGCCTGAACCTTCCCATGAGGCAGGGCAAGGCCTTCTATACAGTGCTGTTCCTGTGCGCGGCCGTGGCAGCGGCGATTGTCCTCATCCCGAACCTGCCACTGGTCTACGTGGTAGTCATGGTGAATGTGATTGCCGTGCTGGCCATGCCCCCCGCGCTGCTGTTCTTATACATGCTGGTCAATGACCGCGAACTCATGGGAGACATGGTCAGCCCGCGATGGGTCAATGCGCTGGCAACCGCTGTGGTCATCCTGCTTACCAGTGCGGGTGTGCTGTTTGGCATCAGCGTGGTCGCACCCAAAGTCCTGGTAATTTTTGGCGGGAAGTAAAGCAATAAGGAGAAATTGTGGACGTCAGGCAAAGCTTTTTGGGGATGGCACCAAACCAGAGTGTGGAACAAAGCCGCGCACTTACAGTTCTGGAACCCGATCAACTTGCCCAGGCAAAGCAACATCATCCGCCCAGGAGGCGTTTGACCCGCTGGGAAATCATGCTGTTATGGTCTTTGCGTATTTATCTCTTGTTCATGATTGGTGTTGTTGTGTACCAATTATGGACTGGCACTCCTGAGTAATTTTATCGCTGCTCAAAAATGGCTGCATACCGCCCGCTTCGGGTGCTTCGCGTCCAGATCGTGGACCTTGGCGTATGCTTTCGTTTGGCGGGGATTTATGCAGGTCATTTCAGCTAGAATTTCCCTATGCTCACCGGCGCAAGCGCGGACATCATCCAGGCCTTTGCGGCCCTGGTACGCTCAGAGATTGAAGATGAGCGGGTTGATCTGTTGCGTGCCGCGCTGACATTTGCCCGCATTGAGCATCCGCAACTCGATCTTGAGCACTATGTACAGCAGGTGGAAAACCTGGCCCGGCGCGTGGCGGCAAAAATCCAGGACCAGGACGATCCCGCCCAGATCATTGCCGCCACCAATAATGTGCTGTTCGAAGAAGAGATGTTTCGCGGCAATACCGCTGACTACTTCAGCCCACGCAATTCATTCCTGCATCACGTGCTTGACCGCCGCCTGGGAATTCCCATCAGCCTGGCGCTTATTTATATGGAAGTGGGCCGGCGCGTGGGCTTTGCGCTGTTCGGGGTCGGCATGCCCGGACACTTTCTGCTCAAGTTTTACGAAATCGATGGGCGCGAACTCTTCCTCGATGCCTATAATTCGGGCC
>DAHUXF010000368.1 GCA_027307295.1 Acidobacteriaceae bacterium | reverse complement strand
TGCCCGAGCATGGCTTCAATGTGGCAAAAGCGCTGGTGGGGGCTGAAGGCACGTGCGTCATCATCCTGCGGGCGAAGGTCCGGCTGGTGGACTGGCCCAAACAACGCACCACGCTGGTGCTCGGCTATAAAGATGTTTACACCGCTGCCGACAATGTTCCTGTAGTTTGCCAATCCGCCCCTATCGGACTGGAAGGCATGGATGACATTCTTATCGGCAACATGAAGAAGAAAGGGCTTCATCCGAAAAGCATTGCCATGCTGCCTGAAGGCCGAGGCTGGTTGTTGTGTGAGTTCGGCGGAGACACCAAAGAAGAATCGAATGCAAAAGCCCGCGCGTTGATGGACCGGCTCAGCCGGCAGCCCGAGCCGCCGTCCATGAAGCTCTTTGTGGACGAGCAGGAAACCCTGATGGTGTGGAAAGCCCGTGAATCCGGCCTGGGTGCTACATCACAGGTGCCCGGCGAACCGGAAGCGTGGGAAGGATGGGAAGACGCGGCTGTTGCGCCGGAGAAGCTGGGCGAATATCTTCGCGGGCTGCATCACCTGCTGGCAAAATACGGGTACCACTGCGCTCTTTATGGCCACTTCGGGCAGGCATGCGTCCATATGCGGATCAACTTTGATCTTGTAACGGCGCAAGGCATCAAACAATTTCGATCATTTGTGGAAGAGGCCGCTGATTTTGTGGTCCAGTTAGGCGGCTCGCTTTCCGGAGAACACGGCGACGGGCAGGCGCGCGGTGAACTGCTGATCAAAATGTTTGGTCCTGAGTTGATGGAGGCCTTTCGTGAGTTCAAACGCATATGGGACCCGGATTGGAAGATGAATCCAGGGAAGAAAATCGATGCCAATCCGCTGGATGAAAATCTGCGCCTGGGTGTGGGGTTTGACCCTCCGGCGGTGAAGACATACTTTTCTTATCCTGAAGCGCACGGGCATTTTCCTGAGACCACATTGCGCTGCGTGGGCGTGAGTAAGTGCCGTAAAGACCTGGGTGGAACCATGTGTCCCAGTTATATGGCCACCCGCGATGAAAAGCATTCCACGCGCGGACGCGCCCGCTTGCTGTTTGAAATGCTGCAAGGCGACCCGCTGCATGGAGGATGGAAAAGCGAATACATTAAGGATGCTCTGGATCTTTGCCTGGCCTGCAAGGCGTGCAAGACAGAGTGCCCGGTGAACGTGGACATGGCCACGTATAAAGCAGAGTTTCTTGCGCATCATTATGAAGGCCGGGTGCGGCCTCGGGCAGCATATGCCATGGGATTGATCCATCGCTGGGCGCGGATCGCCCGCATTGCGCCAAGGCTGATAAATTTCTTTGGCCGTGTTCCCGGCATCTCTCACCTGATGAAGCTGGCAGGCGGCATCTCCCAGAAGCGGGAATTGCCTGCATTCGCAACGCAAACCTTTACGGAGTGGTTTCGCGGACGCGCGCTGCGCAATCAGGGACTGCCCCAGGTCATTCTGTGGCCGGATACTTTCAGCAACAACTTCCATCCCCAGATTGCCAGGGCAGCGGTTGAGGTGCTGGAGCACGCGGGCTATGAGGTCATCCTTCCGGAAAAACCGCTGTGTTGCGGGCGGCCGCTTTATGACTTTGGCATGCTCGATACAGCGCGCGTTCTACTGGAGCAGGCGATCAGGGTACTTGGGCCGCACATTGCAGCAGGTACGCCCATCGTTGGGTTAGAGCCAAGCTGCGTCTCGGTTTTTCGCGATGAGATGACGAACCTGCTGGGAGCAAACGAACAGGCCCAGCGGCTCAAAGCGCAGACATTCCTGTTCAGCGAGTTTCTCATTCAACGCGCCGACTATCACCCGCCGCAACTCAGGCGCAGGGCGCTGGTCCATGGCCATTGCCATCACAAGTCCGTGCTGAAGTTTGACGCCGAGCAGGAATTGCTTCGCCGCATAGGTCTGGACTTTCGGGTGTTGGACTCAGGTTGCTGCGGCATGGCTGGATCATTTGGGTTTGAAGCTGCCAAATATGACGTTTCTGTGCAGATTGGTGAGCGCGTACTTTTGCCGGCAGTCCGCAACGCCGCGGCTGACGAACTCATTATCACCAACGGGTTCAGCTGCTATCAGCAGATTGAAGGCCTTACAGGACGCAAGCCACTGCACATTGCTGAAGTGTTGCTGATGGCATGGCAGGAATTTGCAACGCAACCAAGAGAAAGTGCGCCGGAAACTTACGCTGCTACGCGCAAGTAAAAATACATGACGCATGGGCAGGCTTGCAGGTATCAGCCGGGCTCTGGCCTGAATATGCATTTTTTGCGCTTACCCTGCCAGTTGTAGTTCGCCAGCCGGCTCAAACTCCGGGACGCTGATTTGTAACTTCTCGCCCAGGGCCAGAAAGCGCGTCTTCCATTCCAGCGTGGCTGCGTCCGCAGCTTCGTTGATTGCCGGCAGCCCGGTATTCAAGATTGAGTAATAGACATTCTGTGCGTGCCAGTAATTGATAGGGAAGGGCATGCCGTGTAACAGGGTGGTGAGAACGTTGGCCCGTTCCAGGGTTTCACGATCACTGGGATTCTGTTGCAAACGCAGCAGCAGCCGAGTCAGGCTGTTGCCGGCTGCGAACCCCACTCCTGCCTGGTCCACCTGCACCCCTTCACGTTTTACCATTTCCATCAGCGTGGCAATTCGTACAAGGTCCACAGGGTCCACCTCAAAGGTGGACTTGAGATCGCGGTTCAGAACGAATTCCGCCGTGTAGCGCAAGACGTCCGGCAGCGGCTGGCCCATCTCTTTAAGAAACAGCAGCAGCGCTCCGTGCTTCTCATAAATTTTTTGATAGCTGGCTTCTGCATCCTGCAGCGTGCGGGAAAGAATAATATCCAGGATTCTCTTTTGCTCGTCCTTGAAAAGCGATTTCAGTGAGTACAGCATACGGTCAAAATGCTGGTCCAGCAGCCGCAGCACCTCAACAAAGTCTCCGGCGGTAAAAGCAGCCATGGCCGTGGTGACCAGGGTGGTATAGCTTTCTGCGTTCGTGTGTTCATGGACGCCGGCATGAAGGACCTGATCGCCCATATGCACTACAGCGAAGGTGAGGTCGCGCGATTCGCGCGTGATGCGCGAGGTTACGTTGACCTGCCCCAGGGCGAGCCTGGCTGCTCCAGATTCGGCGTTGCGATAGTCCAACGGTTGGATGTCATAACAAAATTGTGGTTCGGCACGATGGCCATCAAACATGGAACTGATGGCAAAATGCGCTCCCACCTTGCACAGGTCCACTACGGCAGGCTTGATCCAGGTGTTGTAGATGGTTTCTCCGTTGCCGAATTCAGGCAGGTTGCTCCGGGCTTCTGCCAGACGCCGCAGAAATTCCGGCTCCACGTTTTCCTGGCCGGTCTCCTGCGCCAGTTGTATGACGCGGCTGGCGTATTGCAGGATTTGTACGGTCTCAATGCCGCTCAATTCCTCAAAGAACCAGCCGCAGCTGGTATACATCAGCATCCCATCGCGCTGCATCTCCAGGAGCCAGAGGGCGTCGCGGACCTGCGTGTCGTCGAGGTCGGGATGGCCGAACTTGCGCATGAACTGTCGGACCGACCGGGTGCTGCGGTCGTG
>DAHUXF010000367.1 GCA_027307295.1 Acidobacteriaceae bacterium | reverse complement strand
CCGCTCCCGTGGCCAGGTGCACCGCAAATTTGTGGGATTTGTGTTTCCAGATCAGGTTGCGGTCATAGGAAAATATGAGTCGGAGGGCCGGGCGGTGGCAGAGATCACCAGCGTTGCTCGCGTGCCTGGCTCGGCTGCAGAGCAGGGCAGCGGAGCGAAGAACGTCAAAATAAAGAACATTGAAGTAAAGAACATCGGATTAGGTTATGTGCGCCATGAAGCTCTCGCTCATGGCACAGAGATTGACTTGAATGGCATCCAGGCCACAGTTGTCGATCTCCCGTTTGAAATTGGGTCTTAAAAAATCCAGAGAAATACTGAGGATGTATGGCTGAAAAAAAACAAGAGTTCGTTGTAAGTGACCGCCGCAGATTCGGCAATGAAGGTGAGCTGCGGCCGGACGCGCAGGTTGCAGAAGAAGAGCCGGCGGCTCCGCCCCCCGTCAAGCAGGCCGCGCCGGCAGCTCCTCCACAAGAGCGGCCTGCCGTTATGCCATCTGCCCCTAAACCAGCAGAAGCTGCGGCGCAGGGTACTCCGCAGGAAGAAGAGATGCCGGAACCGCCGACGGTGGAAGAGCAGCACGAGCAGCATGAGGCTTACAAGGCCTCCGGCAAAAAGATTGATGAGATGATTGCCGCTGCCGGCAAGAGCGGACAGGGCCCTCTGGAAATGACGTTTGAACGCGTGGTGGAATCGTTTTACATGAGCGCTCTGATCCAGATGGGAGCCATCCGCCAGGAGAATGAACCACCGCGCGTGGACATTATAGGAGCGCGCCAGACCATTGATTCGCTCGCGATTTTACAGGAGAAAACCAGGGGCAATCTCAACGATCGCGAGAAGACCATGCTGCAAAACGTGCTCTTTGAACTGCGCATGGCGTGGATTGAGATTACCAACGCCGTGGCCAGCTCCGCCACAAGACCCGGGGCCATGCCGCCGATCAACAAAAAATGAGAGCCACTCTCACTGTGCTGGGAAGCGGGACATCCATGGGGGTCCCGACCATCGGCTGCAATTGCCGCGTGTGCACGTCGGATGATCCGTTCGACCGGCGCACCCGGCCTTCTGTGCTTATCCAGTATGAAGGGCGCTCCGTGCTCATTGATACCACGCCCGATTTCCGCGAGCAGGCCATCCGCGAAAAAATCACGCGCCTGGACGCGGTCCTTTATACGCACGCCCACGCCGACCATATCCTCGGCCTGGACGATGTGCGCCCGCTCAGCTTCAAGAGTGAAAACAAAATTCCGTTGTATGCGGATGAACGCGCGGCATCCGCTCTGGAGAGCATCTTCCGTTATATCTTTGACTCAAATTACAAATTTGGGGGCATCGCGCGGGTAGAGATGCACCGCTTTAACGGCTCCCTGGAACTGTTTGGAGCGCGTTTTGAGCCGGTAAAAATCGTGCATGGTGAAGCGGAGATCCACGGTTTCCGTTTTGGCTCCGCCGCTTATCTCACGGACTTCAGCGAGATCCCCGCCGATTCTAAAGCGCAGCTGCGCGGGCTGGATATCCTTTTTCTTGATGCCCTGCGGCACCGCCCGCACCCGACGCACTCCACGGTTGCCAATTCGCTCAGCCTGGTGGAAGAGCTTAAGCCGCGGCGCGCGTTCTTTACCCATATCTCGCACGATCTCCCCCACCAGGAAACCAACCGCAATTTTCCCGAGCACGTCCGTCTTGCACATGACGGCTTGAAGCTGGAGTTTGAGATCGCATGAAAATTTTCCGCTCGCTTGAGGAGGTGCCGGCCGGCCTCGGCTCCACCATTGTCAGCGTGGGCAATTTTGACGGCATTCATTGCGGCCATCAACATGTTCTGGGGGAAGTAGTGCGGCGCGCGAGAGAAACCAACAGCCAAGCCGTGGCTGTGACCTTTGAACCGCATCCGTTCCGTGTCCTGCGGCCTGATGTTGTGCCCCGGCTGATTACTCCTTTGCCGAAAAAAGAAGCATTGCTTGCTGCCTGCGGCCTGGACGCCCTGCTGGAAATCCCATTCACCCGCGATTTTTCCATGACCACGGCGGAAGAATTTGCGCGCAATATCCTGTGCGCCAGGTTGCAGGCAAAAGAGGTCCATGAGGGAGACAACTTCCACTTCGGCCACAATGCCCAGGGCAACACCGCAAGCCTGAAAGAACTGGGACGTGAATTTGGGTTTGAAGTCCGGAGCTATCCCGTAATGATGATGCGCGGTATGGCAGTTTCCAGCAGCCAGGTGCGCTCACTTCTAGTGGCAGGCAAGGTTGGCATGGCTCGCCATCTGCTTGGACGGGTCTTCAGCATCACCGGTGCGCCCGGCCGGGGCCGGGGTTATGGACACAAATACACGGTGCCAACCATCAACCTGAGCCGTTATGACGATCTGGTGCCTGCCAATGGCGTTTATCTGACGCAAACCCGCGTGGACCATGAGACTTTCAATTCATTGACCAATGTTGGCCTGCGCCCCACGTTTGGCGACGAAAGCTTCGCCATTGAAACTCATTTGCTGGATTTTCATCCTATCGACATTACTGCTCAGACCGAGGTAGAAGTCTCCTTCCTGCGCTGGCATCGCCCCGAGATCAAATTTCCTTCCATTGATGCACTCAAAGAGCAGATTGGCCGTGACGTAAAGCTCGCGCAAAGGTATTTCACTTTGCTGAATTTTCTTGCTCCACACGCCAGCTAAGAAGCAGGTAGTTGTGGCATTGGCCCTCTTAGCTGTTAAAATGCCCCTCGCCCATGGCCTCAACTCCAGTCTCGACTTTGTCCCAGGTCACCACCGCGCAGAAACGCACGCTCATTGCTGCCGCACTAGGCTGGGGGCTGGATGGTTTCGACGTGCTGCTCTACAGCAACGTTCAGATCAAGGTAATGGAGTCCCTGCACGTTTACCCCACGGACGCGCACTACAAAGCCATTTCAGGATTGCCCAATGCCTTCATGCTGCTGGCGTCCGGTATTGGCGGCGTGCTTTTCGGCTTTATCGCAGACCGCATTGGCCGGACCAAGGCACTGATGCTCAGCATCCTTACTTACTCTTTGTGCTCGCTTGGTTCGGGTTTTTCCCGGTCCATTTTTGTGCTGATTTTTTTTCGTTTTGTGCTGGGGCTCGGCATGGGCGGCGAATGGAATACCGGTGCTACGCTGGTGGCAGAAACATGGCCAACGCATCTTCGCTCACGTGCCATTGCCATGGTGCAAAGCGCATGGGCGTGGGGCCTGGCAGCTGCCGCGCTGGTGGCCTGGATTGTCCTTGACAAGCTGCATCAGAACTGGCGGATGGTATTCTTTGTGGGCGTTCTGCCCGCCCTGGTAACGCTCTGGATCAGAAAAAGCGTTCCGGAGTCCGCAATGTGGGAGCAACAGAGAGACCGCGCTACCAGCAAAGCTCCATTTTCTGAAATCTTCTCCTCTGCCCTGCGCCGGAACACTATTTTTCTGCTGCTGCTAAATGTCTTTGGATTATTTGCATGGTGGGGACTATTCAGCTGGATGCCGCCTTATCTGACGCTGCCGGTCGCGCGCGATCTGGCCCGCGACGGCATTCGCGTCAACAGCATCCTTCCGGGGCTCTTCAACACCCCGATGTTTGCCGGTTTGCC
>DAHUXF010000366.1 GCA_027307295.1 Acidobacteriaceae bacterium | reverse complement strand
CTCTCTGGCCTACTCGCGCGCTGATGACGGCGCGCGCTCGCTTAACGGCCATCGGGATGACGAATTTTGAGGAAGAGTACGCCAATACTGAAATCGCGTTTGGTTTAGGGGCTCCCTGCGGTGCAGGGAGTTTTTGATGGAGAACGCAGTCCACTGTTTTTGATGGAGAAACAATGAGGAGAGAAGAGATTATTGCCGCCATGAATGAGTGCGCAACCGGGCTGGGGCGTGCCCCCAATATGGCGGAGTTTCGCAGACTGACCAGGATCAGCCTCAACCAGATCCGAAAAAACTTTGGCAATTACACGCGTCTGCTTTCGGCGAGCGGAGTGGAACGCCATGGGGCCGGGTATACGGCGAGCCTGAAATCACTGTTCCTGGACTGGGGCCGAGTGGTCCGCGAGATGGGGAAAATCCCCACCATCGCAGAGTACGAACTGGAAGGGAAGTTCAGCATCCGGCCCCTGGTTCGGCGGTTCCGGACTTGGAGCCAGGCCCCGGCCGGCCTGCAGGAATATGCGCGGCAGGAGGGTCTGGAAGGGGAATGGGAAGACGTTCTGAAGATTATTGCGGACCATCTGGAAGGGGAGGCCAGGCAGACAAGGACATTCGAGTCCCCCACGATCATGCCCTCCCGGCCCAGGGTCCTGAAGGACCAAATCTCGACCGAGGCGGTCTATGGAAAACCGATGCACGCGCCGCTGAATTGCGCCCCGACAAATGAAAATGGAGTGATTTTTGCCTTTGGCAGTGTGGCCAAGGAGTTGGGCTTTTCCATGTCGCGCATTCAAACGGCGTTTCCGGATTGCGAGGTGCTGCGTGAGGTGGCGCCCAACCGATGGATACCCGTGAGGATTGAATTTGAATACGAGAGCCGAAATTTTCTGATGCATGGGCACAAGCCAGACAAATGCCATTTGATTGTGTGCTGGAAGCATAACTGGGCAGAGTCGCCGCTGGAAGTTCTGGCGTTAGAGAGCGTTGTGGACTGTGGAGGCAGGAAGACGCGCGATTGAAAATCGCGCTCCCGCTTGAGTCCTTTTTAGAACACGGCATGACATCCCAGTTTTTTAGCGCGCGTGTTATCCAAGCCCGGTTTGCCCATTTCCTTTCCCCTCCTATAAAATCACCTGTTCCTTTGAGCACGTTTAAGTCTGCTGTAGAACGCTTCGCCATAGAACCCCAAACATGAAAATTCACGAGTATCAGGCAAAGACAATCCTTGCGAAGTATGGCGTGGCCGTGCCTCGCGGTGAAATGGCGCTGACCCGCGCTGAGGCCGAAAAAGCCGCGCACCGGCTGTTTGAAGAAGGAGCCAAGGGCGTGGTGGTAAAAGCGCAGGTCCACGCCGGAGGCCGCGGCAAAGGCGGCGGCGTAAAAGTGGCCAAGAACCTGGAAGAAGCCAAGTCCTGGGCCGATAAGATTCTTGGCATGCGCCTGATCACGCACCAGACAGGCCCGGAAGGCAAGATCGTGCAGCGGTTGCTGATAGAAGAAACGCTGCCTATTGAACGTGAACTTTATCTCGGCATTGTGGTGGACCGCGCCACGGCCAAGCCGGTGTTCATGGCGTCGGCTTCCGGCGGCATGGAGATTGAAGAGGTCGCCGCCAAAGATCCCAAAGCAATTTTGCGGGAGGTCATTGATCCCACCATCGGCTTTCAGGCTTTTCATGCCCGCAAGCTGGCTTTTGGCCTGGGACTGAAACCGGAACAGATCAATGAATCAGTCCGGCTGATGACGGGCCTGTATCAGGCCTTTGTGGATACCGACGCTTCCCTGTGCGAGATCAATCCGTTCATCACCACCACCGATGGCCGCATTTTTGCGCTTGACGCCAAGTTCGGCTTTGACGATAACGCGCTCTTCCGCCACAAAGATTTGAAAGAACTGCGCGACATCACAGAAGAAGACCCGCTGGAAGTAGAAGCCTCAAAGTACAACCTGAATTACATCAAGCTGGACGGCAGTGTCGGATGCATGGTCAATGGGGCCGGGCTGGCGATGGCCACTATGGACATCATCCAGTACGCCGGCGGGATGCCGGCCAATTTCCTCGACGTCGGCGGCGGCGCGAGTTCCGAGCAGGTGCAGCACGCTTTTGAAATTCTTCTCAAGGACCAGCACGTGCGCGCGGTGCTAATCAATATTTTTGGCGGCATCCTTCGGGTGGATACACTGGCAGATGGCGTGGTGCAGGCGGCCAGAGCAACGAACCTGAAGCTGCCGCTGGTCCTGCGCCTGGAAGGCACGAATGTGGAGCAGGGGCGCGAGATCCTGAAAAACTCCGGCCTCAACTTCCAGGTGGCCGAGACCATGAAAGACGCAGCAGAGAAAGTTGTGGCGGCGGCGCGTTAGCACAAATCCGGCAAATTCGATGTACGCGATGAACTGCACATCTGGCGCTGTAAAGACAAATTGAACGCAGCCGCATCACAGTGTGGGCTGCTGCACTCGAGATAAAGGACACATGGCAATTCTTGTTGATAAATCCACGCGGCTGATGATCCAGGGCATTACCGGACGTGAAGGCACATTTCATGCCAAGACTTGCGCGGCCTACGGCACCAACATTGTTGGCGGTGTAACGCCCGGCAAAGGCGGCACCACGCATGAGGGCTGGCCCATCTTTAATACTGTGGCCGAGGCCAAAGAGAAGACCGGCGCAAACGCGACCATTATCTTTGTTCCGCCGACGTTCGCGGCTGACGCCCTTCTGGAAGCCATTGACGCCGAAGTGCCGTTGATTATCAGTATCACGGAAGGCATTCCGGTGATGGACATGGTGCGCGCCTATGAGTTCCTGAAGATCAAAGGCAAGTCGCGGCTGATCGGGCCGAACTGTCCCGGCATCATCTCACCGGGAAAAGCAAAAGTGGGAATCATGCCCGGCCACATCCATAAGGAAGGCAACGTCGGAATTGTTTCGCGCTCCGGCACATTGACCTATGAAGCCGTGTTCCAGTTGACCAAGCGCGGGATTGGCCAATCCACGGCCATTGGAATTGGCGGCGATCCAATTATCGGCACAAATTTTATTGATGCACTGAAACTCTTCAACGCTGACCCGGAGACGCACGCCATCATCATGATCGGTGAGATTGGCGGCAATGCGGAAGAGACTGCGGCGGAATATATCAAGCAGCACGTGAAAAAACCTGTGGTCTCGTTTATCGCCGGGCAGACCGCGCCTCCCGGCAGGCGCATGGGACATGCGGGAGCCATCATCTCCGGCGGGCACGGCACGGCGGCGGAAAAGATCAAGGCGCTGGAAGCGGCGGGGATTGCTGTAGCGAAGTCTCCGGCGATGATGGCGCAGACGCTTTTGGACCGCATTGGGACAGCAAAGGTTTAAGTCCCATAAATTTTTTTTCGCGATTGCCGCGATTTATGCAGCCGCATCACACCAGTATTCGCAAGATTAAGATTCGCAAAATTAGGAGACGTTGACCAGGAATGCATACATTGCAACGCACATTTTCTATCGTTAAACCAGATGCCGTGGCTAAAGGCGCCACTGGCGATATTCTCCACATGATCCAGGAAAAGGGTTTTCGGATTATTGGCATGAAGATGGTGGAAATAAACAAGCACCAG
>DAHUXF010000365.1 GCA_027307295.1 Acidobacteriaceae bacterium | reverse complement strand
CGCCGGCCGTGCACTGCGCCGCGTTGGTGCAGGTCTCGAAGCCGGTGCCGCCGCCGCTGTCGACGTTGAGGCCGAACGCGCGGATGAACGCGCCCGAGGAGTCGTACTCCTGGATGCGGTTGTTGAAGGTGTCCGCAACAAAGACATTTCCACCTGTATTTACAGCCACCAGCACCGCGTCAAACGGAAAGTTCACCCCGGAGCCGACGATCGTGGTCTGCCTGTTGAAAAAGAAAGGCTCGATCATGATCACGTCGTTCGCGCTGACCTCCGGTATGTAGAGATTGCCCCCTATGTCAACGGACACGCCGGAGGGACCTGCCAGTCCGCTGATCACAGTACTCTGGACGCCGCCCGGGGCCACCTTCACTATCTGGTTGTTGCCAAAATCAGCGACAAAGACATTTCCCAGGGCATCCACAGCGACTCCGGTTGGCCTTGAATAACCGGAGCCAATCGTGCTCTGTGTTGTACCGTCCACCGCAAGCTTGACCACCCGATTGTTCCCGGAATCGGCCACGTACAAATTGCCGCCTCCATCCAATGCCACACCGTCAGGAGTGTTGAGTCCCGTAAGAACTGTGGTCTGCTGTCCTGTGGGCGAGATTCGAACGATTCGATCATTTCCCGTATCGGAGACGTAGATATTGCCTGCTCCGTCTTCAACCGCACCGGTTGGTGAGATCAGGCCGCTGCCTAGAATTGTTTGTGTCCCGTTGGTTGCCAGCTTGATGATCCGGTCATTCCCCTTGTCAAC
Source organism: Acidobacteriaceae bacterium (assembly GCA_027307295.1). Classification (GTDB taxonomy): domain Bacteria; phylum Acidobacteriota; class Terriglobia; order Terriglobales; family Acidobacteriaceae; genus Angelobacter. The sequence continues at coordinate 2,844 of DAHUXF010000365.1, read as the reverse complement.
AACAAAGATATTGCCGAGACCATCGACAGCGACCGCGGTGGGGTCTTTCAAACTGCTGAGCGGCAACGCGCTGGGAACACCTGGATCCAAGGCGAATGCAAGCTCATAGCCGACACCTTGCAGGGTCACGCTGCTCAGCACGTTGCCCGCCGAATCCTCCAATTCGAGCACGCCGGCACGAAGCCCGGCATGGATGGGCAGGAATTGGACATTGACCGTACAGTTTTGTCCGGCATTGTAAGTTTGGGCTTTGCAGGTGCCGCCCGAAACGCTCTGGAAATCGAGCTTGGGGGCCCCGTTGGTCAGGACCTGGATGCTGGCTACGGTGGTCGTGGCGTGGAACGTAAACGTGACGGGTTGGACTGGTGGATTCACCGTCGCCCCTTGTATGCCGTCAAAAAATGCGGTCAGAACGCTGCCGAAGTTCACGTCACCGGCAGCGATCGTTGTGTTTTGCAATTCGACCACCGTGCCGCCCGAGTTGGTGATTGCTTCCGCCACGTAGACATTGCCAGCGCCATCCACGGCAATGCTCTCTGGGATTCCGCCATGCTCATCGGCTCCGTCATAGAGGTCTGTCTTTACTCCTGATTGCGCAATCTTGACCACCTGAGCCCGATCGATGAAGTTGTTGCTTGTGAGCGGAATGAAATTGACCACATAGACGTTCGCAGATGAATCAAGGGCCAGCGCCACAGGAGTGTTCAGCCCGGAAGCCAGAGCGGTGAGCACGCCGTTTGGAGCTATTTTGACCACCCGGCCATTAGTGTCATCGGAGACATAAGCGTTGCCGCCGGCATCGACGGCAATCCCGGCCGGAGCGAACCCGCTGGCGATCACATTGTTCGCTCCCTTGGGATTTATTTTCAATACCCGGTTGTTTGCGATGTCAGAAAAATAGATATTCCCGGCGTTATCAACTGCAAAATCACTCAGGATGTTGCTGTCCAGAGAGTTGGAGTTCCCTATGTTAAGACCGCTGGACACCACCGTTTTCACGCCAGCCGGCGTAACTTTCACCAGGTTGTTGTTGCAGAAGTCCGCCACGTAGACATTCCCTGCCGGATCCAGCTTCACGTCATTGACGCAGATAAATCCGCTGGCTATGGTCGTCACAACGCCGCTGGGGGATACTTTCACAACATTCGTGGAATTGCTTCCCGTGACGGCCAGAGGGAAAAACAGGTTGCCCGCGCCATCCGAAGTGATGGAAGAGAAGGGCATGTCTCCTGAAGGAAACAAAAGCGTCTTCTCCACCGGCGAAAACGTAATAGATTGCGCTGCGGCAACCCCGCTGCCTGTTGTTACCGCAAATAGTAGGCTAAAGAGAACCACGCAAGATGAAATAGTTCCGCGCCATGGCTTCATGGAATATGATCCTTTCTTTCTGGTGAATCTACGGACGCCTTGCCCATGGCTGGGCGACACACACTTTTGCTTTAAGGCTTGATCTGAGGTCCCAACAAAGGCAACCCGGATTCCTTTTCAGGAATCCGGGCCACCCTAAAGTTACAGCGACCGCAGGAAATTCAACAGGTCCTGCTTGTCGGAAACAGACGCATTATTGAAATTAGCCACCACCCCATTTGCCTCGGAGCCGCAGGAATGGGTGCTGGCCGAAGGAGAGAAGGCCACCGTTGCGCCCGTGGTCAGTGGGAACTTCACAGTAAAGCTCTGGTTGTCCGCTGTATCGAAGCAGATACTGGGGTCGCTGTGATGCGCGGCGATAGCATCCAGCAGGTTTGAGGCGCGACCGTCATGCAAGAAGAAGAACCTCTGGCCGAGCCCCCACAACGGTGCCGTACGAAACATGTCCGGCCCCGCTGCCCCTTGCGTCACACCGTCGGCGAGAGTGGCTCCCATGTGGTGCAGGCCGAAGTCCGAGAACGGCTGGAAGAGCCTATTGCTAAGCCCGCCGATATTTGAGGGCTGAGTGGTGAAGCTCTCCGTGTGGCACAGGTTACAACCAATCTGGTCAAAGACCTGGCGGCCATGCTGGGCGGAAGATCCCAGGGCATTACAAACCGCGGCGCCGGTGGAATCAACGCCGCTGGCAAAGTCGCATTGGCTCGCTCCTCCGTTCAAGCGCATGAATACGGCGAAGCTCTCCACGGCAGAAGAAACAAAAGCGTCGACGTCCGCCTGCGTTTTCCCGGTGGGAAATGTGATTCGCGTGTTGTCTTCGGGCAGAGGGTTCGTTGCGCAGTTGGTCCCCGGGACTTTCTCGTTGGTGAACAATTCGTTGGTCAGCAGGATGAATTTCGACTCGTGCTGCGCAAACCCTACCCGGAGATGCTTATGAAGTACTTCTACTGTTTGCCCGGCAGAGCCAGGGGTCTCCCTTCGTACTGGACAATGCATGCCACTAATTCGGCAGGTAACAATGGTCCCCCGTCTGCTGTCCAAAATTCTTCCGTCGGGTCCCAACACCGCATCGCTGCAATGGGGTCAAACAGCAGTTTGGAGCTGTCCCTATTCGGGAATATCTGAACAAAGAGGTATTGCTATCCAATACACTATTATCAGTGTAGCTTGAGCCAATTACAGTGAGATCTCAGGAACTGCCAGAGAGTGTGCAGCCCGATGGATATAATGTAAATGCCTAAGCGCAGATCATTAACTTTGAAACACTGTTTTAAGAAGATGCAATGATGCAACCAGTCTATCTTGATTACAACGCGACCACACCTGTCGCGCAGGAAGTGATGAACGCAATGGTTCCCTACTTTAGGGACCACTACGGAAATCCCTCCTCCAGCCACTTCTATGGGCAAACTGCGAAGAAGGCTATCGATCTCGCCCGGCAAAATGTAGCGTCACTCCTTGGTGCTGATCTGTCCGAAA
>DAHUXF010000364.1 GCA_027307295.1 Acidobacteriaceae bacterium | reverse complement strand
CGTCTTGCTGGTCGTAAAAACCCCGCTGAACATCATCACGATCCCCCAAACCGCCGAAAGAATTATCGCATTCATTATAGCTTATAGTTCATTTTGCCGATAGCGTTCTTTGCTACCGCGTGGGGGCAAGCTTCTCTGTTCCGTAAGCAGGCCCAGTTGATCGACGCCGGCGGAGCGAACATCATCGACCGCCCCGGCCACTACGTTATATTTGGCGCGCATGTCTGCTCGCACGTAAACGGTTCTGCTCGTCCGATTGGTGAGCTGGTCGCGGACTTTTTGCGTCAGCACCTCTCCGGTAACGATCTCCGTTCCTAGAAAGATCGTTCCGTCACGTCCCCCCGAGACGACAATCGCGTCTGGTTTGCCGGCGTCGGACATCTCACTCGGGTTACTGGCTGTGGCCATTGCCACGCGCACTCCTGGGCGCAACAAGGGCGTGATGACCATAAAGATGATTAGCAATACCAGCATCACGTCCACCATCGGCGTAACGTTGATGGTGGAGGTAAGTTTTGTTCCTGCATGTTTGGTGGCAATCGCCATGGTTGCTCCTGGGACTAACGTTGCATAACGGAGACTCGTTTCAAAAAGTAGTCCTCTAACTCGCTGGAAGAGTTGTCCATCTCCACGTCAAAGGCCTTGATCTTGCTGGTGAAGTAATTGAACATCATCAGCGCCGGAATGGCGACGGTGAGGCCCAACGCTGTTGTCACAAGAGCTTCTGAAATTCCTCCTGCAACTGCGCTGATGCCGGTCGCATTGTGGCCCTGGATCTCACGGAAAGCGTCAATGATGCCGATCACGGTGCCTAACAATCCAACAAACGGGGCGGTTGAGGCAATGGTGGCCAGCCCGCTCAGGCCGCGCTCCAATTCCGCATGGACGATGGCCGTGGCCCGGTCCGCTGCGCGTTTGCTGGCGTCAATCTTCTTTTCCGGAATTTCTTCGGACTTCTCGCGTCCCCGGAATTCCTGCAGGCCTGCGGTGACAACCTTGGCCAGATGGCTCTTTTTGTTGCGCTCGGCCACACGGATGGCTTCGTCCAGTTTGCCTTCGCGCAGAGCGCCTGCAACCACCGGGGCAAACTGCCGCGACTGTTTGCGCGCCGCGTTAAAGAAAAGCCAGCGGTCAAGGATGACGCCAATGGACCACGCCGACATAGCCACCAGAATGATGGCAATGGCGCGGGCCGGCCAGCCCATGTGATTCCACATTTCCCACAGGTCAAAGCGGGCGGCTTGTTCCTGAAACAGCCAAAAGGCCGTCATGTGTGTTTTCACGAGCATGAGATTCGCAAGGCTTGCGACAGGCATAGGTTCCGTCTCCCCTCAAAGCTCCGCCATGCCTGTGTTTCAGGCTGCGGACTTCCAGCCCTGGATTCAGGCTGTGGGATGTTTTGACACCATGACTGCTGGTTTTGCTCCCAGACAAAGTAAACTTTCTGACGAGAGCATGCACGAAAATCGAACGGTGTAGTTTTATTACGGCGATAGAGTTCGTTCGCTTCCGTCATGGAGACAGGAGCTATTTCTCTTCATTTGTCTAGCGTTGAAAGCCGGGTAACCGAGGCTTTGCGCTATTCTCGCATCCCTCACGATATATGCAATGAGCAGCAGCGTCAGTTCGGGTTTGGGCGCACTTCAAGGACAGGTCCATGCGGCGCAGGGAGCGGAGTGACAGGCTCGAAGCTGGATTTTATGTATTCGTACGCGCTCGTTTCGTAGCAAGGCAGAGAAATACGCCTGCCATCCAAATCCGCCCTGGGTACATTGCGGGAATAGATCAACGGCTCATGACGATTGGGCAGGCTCCGCGCGGTTAACTGCGCGACGGTTTCGTCACAATTCCGGTCCCGCCAGGCTGAGACCTCGTGAACCACCGAGTAATCAAAGCCGGATTCCGAGAGACGCGGCTCATACGGCAGGAAGGTGAAGACGAGCTTAATGAGACCCCACTCCTCGTGGCCAATTTCCGTTTCAGCAACGAACACCTCGGCGCTTTGGAAGTAAGAAGAGCGCGGGAGGGATATAGCTATAGCAACCAGACGCACTCGTAGAGGCGCTTTCTTAGGAGGGTAGGACCAAAGGAGCTGTGCTTCAGCTTGCCTGCATGGACCGCCAATACAAGTCGCGACGAGAAAAAACAGTGTTGTAGTCCAGTGCTTCATCCTGACACGAATCACGATCTGCTCGCTTCGGGCTGGCCGTATCAGCACTCAAGCCTCATCCGCCATCCAAAAATTATTCCAACGATTTCGACCTTCTATAGAATTGCTTCTTGAAAGACTATGGAAACCTGCGAGAGGTTGCCTTAGCGTCAAACTCTGAGAGAGCGCGATTGAAAAGAAGCGCTTGTAGTGCTAAGTGAGGCTGCTTAATTTATTCGTGGACTTTCACTTGCAAGCGAATGCTGAAGATGCAAGGGTGATCAGGTGAACATAAGGGAACAATAGGGCACAGGTCAGCGGAAGATGTGATAATCATCCGCATGAAACTCTGCAGGCTGAAAGCAATCTACTCTGCGCTCAGGACAACATAAAACAGGGATATCTCGCTAACACTTGGGACAAAAACAACAGAATGCTGATTCTTTCCATTGACACTGCAGGCCCCTCGGGCGGCATCACGCTTGCCGAAGCAGATGCTGGATCGTTCCACGTGGTGGAATCTGCCGCGATTGCCGGCGGCACATTTTCCGCGCAGCTGATTCCCACGCTGGCAGCGCTTTTGCAGAAGCATGGGTTTCGTGCTGCCGACATTGGCGGATTCGCCGCCGCTTCCGGGCCGGGATCATTCACTGGCCTGCGTGTGGGCCTGAGTGCAATCAAGGGTCTGGCGGAAACGCTACGCAAGCCGATTGCTGTGGTTACAGTGCTGGAAGCCCTGGCTGCGCTTTCCGGAAAGAAAGGAAAAATCGCCGCAGCCATGGATGCGGGCCGAGCGGAAATATTTTTTGGCCTTTACGAATCTTCTGGTCATGAGCCGGACAGGATACGGGAAGAACTGTTGGATGGTAGTGCGTTCCAGGCGGCGCTTATTTCAGAGAAGCCTGGTGTCGTGATTACCAGCGATGCCTCCGTTGCCGAGCTGAGCAAAGTTGCGCACTGCCAGGTGGAGCAGGTGCAGCGTCCGGGCAGCGAGATGAGTGCGCGCATTGGGGCGCACACACTCCTTCGCGGTGAAACTGTTTCGGTGGAAGCGCTGGATGCGACTTATCTGCGCCGGTCCGATGCCGAGATTTTCTTTAAAGGCCAGCCCTGAGATGGTGCGCGTCCGCCCTGCCGCACCCGATGATCTTTCACGCATGTTGGAGATCGCAGCTCATTCCGCCACAGCCGCGCAATGGAACCAGACTGAATATGCCGGGATATTTGCACCAGAAGCGCAACAAATCCGCATGGCGCTGGTGATTGAGCGGGCTGGAGACGTTGTTGGGTTTATGGTGGGCCGCCGGGTTGGCGATGAGTGGGAGATAGAAAACATTGCGGTTACTGGCGCGGCGCGGCGTTGCGGCCTGGGCACGCGGCTCCTGGGCGAGTTCCTGGATATGGTCCGCAACCGTGGCGGACGGGTCATTTTTCTGGAAGTTCGCGAGTCAAA